>DBGBSM010000218.1:0-4429 GCA_048468815.1 Parabacteroides sp. | reverse complement strand
TTGCTCCGGCCTGCCTTCCGGAGCGGTTTCGCCGGATTCTTCGATGCGGGAAACGATTTTCGAGAGCGCTTCGCTGAGTTGTTCTTCGGGCAGAATCGTATTAAAGTCGTCCCAGAAATCTTTGTCGTACCGGAACTGGATTTCCGAAAAAATGTTGTGAACGGGTAAGCGCTCCTTGTACGGAAACCGTTTTACCTGTGCCGTGTCTATCTTACAAGTCGCCATTTCGAACCAGGTGCGTACCGGCGAATAAAAGAGTTGCTTTTTCCGTTTCACCCTGAATTGCAGGTCGCCGCGTATGTGGCTGATGTAGTATTTGCCGTTCCACGGCCGGTAGCTTACCGTGTAAACCGCTTGCCGGGGCGTTATTCTGATGTCTTTGCTTTTCCGCACCACGAAGTTGTCTTCGGCTTTGCGGATAAAGGCGGGATTGATTTCGAAGCGGGCCGCCAGCAACGCCGCGTTTTCCGCGTCGATGTACAGCTCGCCTTTGTACAAAGCGGCGTTCACTCCTTCTTTTTGCTCGAATGCGATGACGTGCGCCAGGTGCGAATCTATCACGCGCATGTCGGTTTTCGCGTAATTGTACAGGTTGGAGTAATCGAACGAGAGGAAGTCGGGCGTGTTTTTCACTACGTCGAGCAACAGCGAGGCTTGTATGCCGGCTTGCATTTTCATCACCAGCGTATCTTTTGCCTGCACGTTGTTTATCTTCCGCATTTTCAGTAGTTTTACCTGGTCGGCTTGCCTGGAGGCGTACCCGGCTTTGTATATCCGGAACACCGCTTCGGTGAGCGATAGCACTCCTTTCCCCTTCTCGATTCCTTCCCGGTAAAACGATGTGAGGTAAACGGGAACGCGGCTGTAGTTGGTTGCCCGGTTTTCCAACATTTCCGTTGCGATGCCGACGGGGTTTACCAGGCGCACGAGTACCTCTTGCAAGGGAATAATCCGGGTTTCCAGGTAAAAGTCGGCCGGATGTCCGATAAGCAGCTCGGCGGCGATTTGCTGCGGCTCGTATCCTAAATGGGAAACGGTAACGGCGGCGTGGCGCAACGAGTCGGGCAGTTTCAGCAGGAAACGGCCGTTCCGGTTGGCTACGGTACCGATTCCGGCCGTATGGATACCGGCCGTGCTGTAGGGCAGGGGCGTGCCGGTTTGCTTGTCGCGTACGGTTCCTTCCACAACTGAGTAAGCAGGGGTGTTTCGGGTTGTGTCGGGCAGCTGTGCGGAAGGCGGAGCGGAAGCTGCAGGCCGGGTTAACAGGATGTGGCGCCCGATGCATTTTAAGCGCAGGTCTTTTTCGCCGGTAGCGCGTAGAATGGCCTCCCGGAGCAGGTAAACGCCTTTCGGTACGGATACTTTCTTTTCGCTGTCGATGGTGTCGCTGTCGTAAACGAATAAATAGCCGGTTTGCTCCGTGATACGGCCCAGCATTTCGTAAACCGTAGCTTTCGAGGCGGTAAAACGCACTTTCCGGGTAAACGCGTCTTCCCTACGGGCTGCATCTTCCTGCCCGTACAACGAGAGGCAGGCGAACAGAAGAAGCCATCCGGCGACGAGTCGTTTCATGGTGTGTTTACGGTTGGGAAATGTAAAGGGTATCGTGGCTCGCCGTTTGCCGTAAATGCAAGGCCAGGCAAATAAGGGCGGCCACAGACTCGGAAGTATCGCCGGCGAAAGTAACGGTTATTTTCCGGTCGCCGATGGCCTTATCCTTCAATACGATGGGTTTGTCGCCCGTGCGGTTCACAACCCGCAACAGGTTCGCTACCGGTTCGTCTTTGAACTTCATTTTGCGGGTATACGAGCTGTACAGGTCGGCCGGCGCCGGTTTCTTTTGCCAGGTTTCGCCCGCTAACCGGATTCCTTCGCCCCGGCTTACGGTTATTCTGTCTTGTCCGGCTTTACGGGTAACTTCCACCGTTCCGCTCTGTACGTTCAGTTCGAAATTTTCCTGTCCCGCAAACGACTTTACATTGAAGGCCGTGCCGGTTACTTTTATGGTAGCGTTAGCTGTTTCGATGATAAACGGGTGTTGCCGGTCGCTTTTTACGTCGAACATCGCTTCGCCGGTCAGTGCAACTTTCCGGTTTTCGTTTTCGAATGCGGCGGGGCAGTTCAAGGTGGCGCCGTCGGCCAGGTAAACCACCGTGCCGTCGGTGAGCGTGGTTACCAGCGAAGCGTTTGTTTCCTGGTTGCGTATTACTTTCCCGGGAGAACCGTCCGGCTTTTGGTTCAGGTAGATGCCGGCGGCGGCTCCTGCAACGAGCAAGAGAAAAACGGCTGCGCGTTTTAATGCGCTCCCCATGAAAAGGCGCCGCCGGGGAGGCGTAATCAACTGCTCTTGTTGCAGCCGGGCATGTACGGCGCTCCAGGCTTTGTTTACGTCGATTGTTGTTTTATTTTGTCGTGCTTTATTTTCCATTTCCGTTATCGATTGGATGTTATTTGTTTGAATGCCTGTAAGGCTTTGCTCATTTCTGCTTCTACCGTCTTGACCGAAACGGAGAGCTGCCGGGCGATTTCGGGATAAGTCTTCCCTTCGAACCGGTGGAGGCTGAATATCCGGCGGCGGCGTTCGGGCATCGAGTCGAGTAAGCCGGCTATTTGTTTTTGCAATTCTTTGTATTCCAGGTTTTCCAGGGGCGTGGTGTTTATACCGTTTTCCGCCGGTTCGTGCATTACTTTTTCACGATACCGGAGCCGTACGTCGAGGTGCTCCAGGTATTGAAGTGCGTTGTTGCGTACCGACCGGTAGAGATACGATTTCAGCGACAAGAAAACGTGCAGGCCGGCCCGTTCTTTCCAAAGCGTATAAAAAAGCTCCTGCACGATTTCTTCCGATGCGTCGATATCTTTCGTAAACGTCGCGGCGTACCGGCAAAGCGGCTCGTAATATTGCCTGAACACTTTTTCGAAAGCGCCGATGTCTCCTTCTTTTATCTTGATTACTACCGATAAATCGCCTATCATCCTTTTTCGTTTAACTGGATTGCCTGCTTAAAAATACGATTTATTTGGAACGGCGCTTATTATTTGTACTGTTTTTTCAGCTTTACCACAGCCGATTCGAGCGATTCGGTCGGCTCGATGATGTTGTAATCGCCCCAGAAACCGGCATCGTAGAATGCGGCTACCTTATCCGATAACGCCTGGTCTTGCCTGAAAGCGGCTTTATACGGAATGGTTGAGATGTTTTGTTCGCTGTTTTCCGTTACTACCAGTTCGCTTACGATGGTGTAGTTGGTCGAAAAAAGCCGCCGTTTCCAGTCGCATTTGAACTTTACTTCGTTCCGGATGTAATTGAGGTAGCTTTTTCCGTTGCGTTGCTTATACGTTACCAGGAAGGAAACGGAGCCGGGTTTGAAGCGGAGTCCGAACGGCTTTTTCCGCAAAATCGCCTGCGTGGCTTTTGCGCGGTCGGTCATATCGAGCGAAAACTCGGCCCGGGTAAAAGCGAGGCTTTCTTTATCGATGTACAACGTGCCGTAATACAGCGGATACGGCAGCAATACCTGGGGCACGAAACTGATTACGTATTGTGCCCGGTTGTCGATGGTAGTAGGCTCTTCCAAGGTATAAACGAAGTACGAAAGGGTTTCCCGGTCGAGCAGCATATCCGGATTTTTTACGATGTCTACATATACCGCCAGGCTCGGGCCTCCCAGTAATTTTACGGCCAGCGTATCGTTCTTCTTTTGGCTCAGTAATTTGCGGCCTTTGAAAAGCTGTACCCGGTCGCGGTCGGCGTTTTCCGTATACGGTGTTTTGTACGTATGGATAACGGCCTCCGATAGCGTGATGTATCGCTTTCCCTTTTGGGCGGTTTCCCGGTAGAAACAGGTAAGTTTATTGGGCTTATCGGCATAATTAACGCCTATCCGCTCGATGGCCGAGGCTACGATGTTTTTGGCCAGTTGGCCGTGGATAATCACTTCGTTCAGTTGCGCCGCTTGCGGGTCGAGGTAGAATGTAGCGCCGGTAACATCGCGGCCGGTTACCGGTTGCCTGTAATTTTTATAACCGATGTGCGAGATTTCTATCGCTTTCGCCGGGGCCGACTTTTTTATTTTGAGCGAAAATTCTCCGTCTTCGTTCGTTACGGTTCCGACGGGGGTGCCGGGTACCGATACGTTGACGTACTCTAATTTTTTACGGGTGGTTTTATCTTTAACGATTCCGCTTACCGTATAAAAGTCGGCCTGGTCTTGTGCCGCCAGGCCGGTCATGCATAACATCATTCCCCAGGTGAGGATATGCTTGTTCAGTGTGTCGCGTAAATAGTTCATACATATATATTATTAATAGGTGGATATTCCGTTTCCCGTTTTGTATGTATATGACTGGCCGGCACCCGCAATACCCTACGGAAAATCCTTGTTTTTTTAAACATCTGCTTAATTTTCCTTGTTCTTTAATGTGTATG
>DBGBSM010000217.1:0-5451 GCA_048468815.1 Parabacteroides sp. | reverse complement strand
ATGCTTTCCTGCGGAATAATCCGGGAAAAAAGAAAGCGGGAACAACCTATCGGATAAAAAAGAAAACGCAACTCCCCGTTACGGAAGTTACGTTTCTTATGGGTGATAAATTACTTACTTCGCTTCCGCCACGTATCGGGTTATCCACTCGCCCACTTCGGAAGTACTGTAGGCTTTGCCGCCCTGGGCGATGTCTTCGGTAACGACGCCGGCCTCCATCGAAGCAGCTACGGCGTCGCGGATAAGCCGGCCCTCGTCCATCAGGTTGAAGGCGTATTCGAACATCAAAGCAGCCGAGAGAATAGTGGCCAGCGGGTTGGCGATATTCTTACCGGCAGCCTGCGGATACGAGCCGTGGATGGGTTCGAATACGGAGGTGTGGATACCTACGGAAGCAGAAGGCAACATACCCAACGAGCCGGTAATTACGGAAGCTTCGTCGGTAAGGATGTCGCCGAACATGTTCTCGGTTACCAGCACGTCGAAGCTCGTAGGCCACTGAATCAGGCGCATGGCAGCGTTGTCGACGAACATATACTCGGTTTCCACATCGGAAAACTCGCGGGCTATTTCCTGGGCTACCTGCCGCCAGAGACGGGAAGTGGCGAGGATGTTGGCTTTATCCACTACGGATACTTTCTTGCGGCGTTTTCGGGCGTACGTATAAGCCAGGCGCACGATGCGCTCGATTTCTTCCCGGGTATACACACACGTATCGTAGGCGGTGTTCCCGTCTTCGCTCCGTCCTTGCGGACGGCCGAAATAAAGGCCGCCGGTAAGCTCGCGGATGCACATAAAGTCGGCGCCTTGCACCAAGTCGGCACGCAAGGGTGATTTATGGAGCAGCGAGGGAAAAGTGGTGACGGGACGGATATTGGCATACAACCCCAATTTCTTCCGCATGGCGAGCAACCCTTGCTCGGGACGTACCGTGGAGGCCGGATTGTTATCGTACTCGGGAGAACCGATAGCGCCGAAAAGTACGGCGTCGGAACGCATGCACAATTCGTGTGTGACATCGGGATAAGGGTTACCAGTGGCGTCGATGGCGCAAGCGCCCACCAGGGCATGCTCGTACCGCAGCTCGTGGCCGAATTTGTTACATACGGCTTTTGTTACGTTCAATGCTTGTTCTACGATTTCGGGGCCGATTCCGTCGCCGGGTAATACGGCAATGTTCAATTTCATTGGATAGTTGAATTTAATTATAAATACATTTGTTCGGTTCGCTCGCCGCAGAAAAATCTGCCCACGGCTTTGTTTCTTTCCGCTGCTCTCGCTACTCTATTCGGAACACCCGGAAAGAAAAACGCAATACCTTCTATATAGGATAAATCAAAAAGTCTGTGTCTTCGTGTCGCTGTGTTCAACTCTTGCCGGAGAAACACTCAGCAAGCGCCGCCGTGCATCGCTTTTTCGAATTCCTCGCGGTCGAAAGCCACGTATTTGGGGTCGGACGGAACATAGTCGTCGTTCTCCCACAACGAGCTGGTAATCATCAGGTCGGCGCTGTACCGGTTGCAGGCGATGGGGATGTTATGCACCCGGCACTGGCGCAGCAACATCTGGATGTCGGCTTCGTGCGGTTGCGGATTCAGGTCGTCGATGAGGAAAATAGCCAGGTCGATTTCTTTCCGTACCACCATCGCGGCAATCTCGGCATCGCCCCCCATCGGGCCCGAGTGCATGCAGGTGATTTCGGCGGGAATCCCCTTATTTTCGAACGCCTGCCGTATCATCGCGCCCGTGGTGCCGGTACAAACCAACCGGTGTTTCGAGAGCAATGCGGCGTTATGCACCGCCCACTCCACCATATCTACTTTCCGCTTGTCGTGCGCCACGAGGGCGATTGTCAACTTTTTCATACTTTTCCGTTTTTCAGTTCGTTTCCGTTCCGGGCATGTCGCGTTGTTCGCCGGCATGCGCCTGTTTCTCTATCTTGTTCAACATTTTCAATGTCGCCTGGATAGCCGCCTCGGTCTGGTCGGCATCCAGTCCGCGCGTTTTGAACTCTTCCCCCTCGTGCTTCCAACTGATAATCGTTTGCACGAAAGCATCCGTACGTCCGCCGGGCGGGATGCTCACCGAGTAATTGGTAAGCATCGGAAACGGCCGGTTCAGCGATTTATATATCTTGCGGAGCGCCCGTACGAACGCATCGTACTGCCCGTCGCCCACCGCCGACTCTTCGTACGCCTCGCCGTCGATTTCGATTTTCAGGGCGGCCACCGGCTTCAAACCCTGCGCCAAAGATAGCGAATAATTCAATATTTTGATTTTATTATCCATCGGGTCATGACGCAACACGTCTGTAATGATATACGGCAAATCCTCCGGGGTAACCATCTCCTTCTTGTCGCCCAGCTCGATAATCCGCTCCGTGATCTTGCGCATCGACGCCTCGTCGAGTTCGATGCCCAACGCCTCCAGATTCTTCCGGATATTCGCTTTTCCGGAGGTCTTGCCCAGCGCATACTCACGGGTACGCCCGAACCGTTCGGGCAGCAAGTCGTTGCAATACAGGTTGTTCTTGCTATCCCCGTCGGCATGCACCCCGGCGCATTGCGTAAATACGTACTCGCCGATAATCGGCTTGTTGGGCGCGATATGCACCCCCGAGTACGTTTCCACCAGCTTACTCACCCGGTTGAGCTTCTCCTCGCAAATCGAGGTAGGCACCTCGAGCTGGTCGTGCAGCACGGCCAGTACGCTCGAAAGCGGCGCATTCCCGGCGCGCTCGCCCAACCCATTCACCGTGGTATGGATTCCTTGTATGCCTGCCCGCACGGCCGAGTACACGTTGGCTACCGCCAGGTCGTAATCGTTATGCGCATGGAAATCGAAGTGCAGCTCCGGATACCGCTCCACCATCAGCTTGCAGAACTCGTACGTATTGCCCGGATTGAGCACCCCCAGCGTATCGGGCAACATAAAGCGGCATATGGGCGAATCCTTCAGGCTGTCGACCAGTTGGAACACATAGTCGCGCGAGTGCAGCATGCCGTTCGACCAGTCTTCCAGGTATACGTTTACCTCCATTCCGCGGTGCTGCGCATTTTCAACCACCTCCTTGATGTCGGTGATATGCTCGCCCGGCGTTTTGCGAAGCTGCTCGGTTACATGTTTGTACGAGCCTTTGCATAAGAGATTCACCACCCGGCACCCGGCGCGCTGAATCCATTGCAACGAGGTATCGCCGTCGACGAAGCCCAGCACTTCGAGCCGCGACAGGCAGCCGTTTTTCTCGGCCCACCGCACCACTTCGCTCACGGCGTCGAACTCGCCTTCCGACACCCGGGCCGACGCGATTTCGAGCCGGTTTACCCCGAGTTCGCTGAGAAGCAGGCGGGCGATAGCCAGTTTTTCGTGCGAGTTGAAGGATACCCCCGAGGTTTGTTCACCATCCCGCAGGGTGGTATCCATAATCTCGATGCACTTATTTCCGGTTCGCTTCATACGCTTCGATCTTGTTTTGGTTGGCCAGCAAGTAATCGATGTCGTCGAGGCCGTTCAGCAAACAATCTTTTTTATACGGATTGATATCGAAATGCTCGGTGCGTCCGGTAGCATTGTTGGTAATCGTTTGCTGCGGAAGGTCGACCGTAAGCGTGAGCTGCGGGTCGGTTGCGGCCCCGGCGAATACTTCGGCCAGGAACTCCGGAGATACAACAACGGGCAAAAGCCCATTGTTCAACGAGTTATTTTTAAAGATGTCGGCAAAGAAGCTGCTCACCACCACCCGGAACCCGTATCCGGCCACCGCCCAGGCCGCATGCTCCCGGCTGGAGCCGCTGCCGAAATTTTTGCCGGCCACCAGAATCTCGCCTTTATACACGCCCTGGTTCAGCACGAACGAAGGGTCGGGATTGCCCGCTTTATCGTACCGCCAGTCGCGGAACAGGTTGTCGCCGAAGCCCTCCTTGGTGGTAGCCTTCAGGAAACGGGCGGGAATAATCTGGTCGGTATCTACGTTTTCCAGCGGAAGCGGAACGATGGTAGAAGTGAGGGTATCGAATTTTTCTTTCATTTTCTTATTACGTTAAAAGTGATACGTTTACTCGGTAAAAAAAGCGCTTGTTCAGTGCATCAGTTCGCGCGGGTCGGTAATCGCTCCGGTTACGGCAGCGGCCGCCGCCACCAACGGGCCGGCCAGGATGGTACGTGCGCCGGGGCCTTGCCGCCCTTCGAAATTCCGGTTCGAGGTACTCACCGCGTATTTTCCGGCCGGTACTTTATCCTCGTTCATCGCTAGGCAAGCCGAGCAACCCGGCTCGCGCAGTTCGAAACCGGCTTCGGCCAACACCCGGTCGATTCCTTCGCGCCGGATTTGTTTCTCCACCTCCCACGAGCCCGGTACGAGCCACGCGGTTACGTGCGGCGCCTTTTTACGCCCTTTCACCACCGATGCGAACGCGCGGAAATCCTCGATACGCCCGTTGGTACAACTTCCCAAGAATACATAATCTATCTTTTTGCCGGCCAATTTTTCGCCCGGAACGAACCCCATATACCCGAGCGATTTTTCGAACGAGATACGGCCGGCCTCGTCTATTTCGTCGAGTGTGGGGATGCTGTCGGCCACGCCCATCCCCATGCCCGGGTTGGTTCCGTAGGTGATGCGCGGCTCGATGTCGGCGGCATCGAACACCACTTCCTTGTCGAACACGGCGCCTTCGTCGGAGTGCAACGTGCGCCAGTAAGCCAGCGCCTTGTCCCATTCCTCGCCGACCGGTGCGTTTTCACGCCCTTTCAGGTAAGCGAACGTCGTTTCGTCGGGCGCAATCATGCCGCCGCGGGCGCCCATCTCGATGGAAAGGTTGCAGATGGTAAGCCGTTCTTCCATTGTAGTGTGGCGAATCGCCTCGCCCGCATACTCCACGAAGTAACCGGTAGCGCCGCCGGTAGTCATTTTACTGATGATATACAGCGCAATGTCTTTGGCCGTTACGCCCGGTTTGAGGCGTCCGTTCACCGTGATGCGCATCGTTTTGGGCTTGCGTTGCAGGAGGCATTGCGAAGCCAGCGTCATCTCCACCTCGCTGGTGCCGATACCGAAAGCGATGGCGCCCATCGCCCCGTGCGTAGAGGTATGCGAATCGCCGCACACCAGCGTCATCCCCGGCAAGGTAAGCCCCCGCTCGGGCCCTACCACATGGATAATGCCGTTACGCGGGTCTTTCATCCCGAAGTACGTGAGGCCGAAATCCTTCGCATTCTGCTCCAGCGTATCCACCTGGTTTTTCGAAACCGGGTCGGTAATGGGTTTGTCCTGGCCGAGCGTAGGGATATTATGGTCGGGCATGCACACCACCTGCTGCGGACGGAAACATTTCAACCCGCGGGCACGCAACCCGGCGAACGCCTGCGGGCTGGTCACCTCGTGGCAATACAACCGGTCGATATATAACTGAATGGTACCGTCGGGCAACGTATCCACCACATGCTTCTCCC
>DBGBSM010000216.1:0-3836 GCA_048468815.1 Parabacteroides sp. | reverse complement strand
GTAAAGTAGTTTGTAGGAATGAAGTTAGGTTGTTAGGTATATAAAAAAGCATCGCTCCGGAATGGAAACGACGCTTTTTTATTAATGCATTTTTATGCTTAAAATACCAACATAGGAGCAGTTACCGGAGCGAACTTCGGTGAATCCGATTTTCTTATTTTTACGCTACCGTCGTTCCAGTTCGAAGGCCAGCCGCCGATAATGTGTCCCAGGAACACGATTTTGATTTCGTGTAACCCTTTGGCCAGTGCAGCCGAGTGGTCGCGACGTGAAAAGCGTTTTACTTCGCCGCCGTTATCCACCAACAGCTTACCGTCGATCCATACTTCTTCGTTATCGGAAGAAATATAATAAACGCCGTCTTCCGGAATGTCGATATAGCCGGTAGCTACCGCTGCGTATTGTTTTACGCCCCGCATCGACTCCGACGATTTTACCTGCGTAGTGAGTTCCCTCAACTCTTTGATTGTTTTTTCTTTCCAGTTCTTCACGTTTTCCAGTTCCGACGATTTCAGGAACATGCCGTCGGCTACTTTCAATTTCAGGCCCGGGGTGGTTTTCGCTACTTCCTTGGCCGGTGCCAAAGCCTGCTTGTCTACTGTAATCGTCCGTATCGGGCTCATTTTACCCGAAGGCATTACCGAGGCGATTTTCAATGTGCCGGATTCTGTAAATTCGATGGGCGACGTGTATATAGCCGATTCGGCAGTCGGTTCGCTACCGTCGACGGTGTAAACTATCTTGATGGGGCGCGTGGTTTTAAATTCCAGCGAAGCCTTGTCGGTAAACGCTACGAAGTTGCACGAACCGTTCGGTTGTTCGGGTTGGGGAATGTGGTAATTGATGCCGTGTCCGTCAAGTCGTACACAGGCGTTATCCAGCCGGCGTTCGAAATCTTTGTAGTCTTTTTCCGAGAGCGGAGTCCAGGTAAGTTCGGCCAGTGCGATAATACGCGGAAAGGCGCGATATTCCAGCAAGTCGGTCGTGTACATATATTCCGACCATACGTTGCACTGCGCTCCTTTGATGAAACCGGCTTTGCCCGTAGCGGCCAGCGTATCGGGCACGGGATTATAGGCGTACACTTTCGAAATCGGGTCGTAGCCGCCGATAGATACCGGTTCGATTTTCGGGTCGCCCTGAAACTGGTCGATATACATTCCGTTCGAGCCGGGCGTCATGATAACATCGTGATTCATGCTGGCGGCAGCGATTCCACCGTCTTCCCCGCGCCACGACATCACCGTAGCCGAAGGAGCCAGGCCGCCTTCCAGTATCTCGTCCCATCCGATCATCTTTTTCCCTTTCGCTTCCAGTACTTTTTCCATCCGCTGCACGAAATAACTTTGTAACTCGTGCTCGTTCTTCAACCCTTCCTGGCGAATCCGTTTCTGGCAAAGCGGGCATTTTTCCCAGCTGCTTTTCGGGCATTCGTCGCCTCCGATATGGAAATACTCGCCCGGGAACAACGGTACCACTTCATTGAACACGTTTTCTAAAAATTGAAATGTTTCTTCACGACCGGCGCAGAACACTACGTCTTCCACTCCCCATATTACGCGCGGAGTAATCGGTTGTTGCGTGCACGACAGCTCGGGATAAGCGGCAATCGCTGCTAATCCGTGGCCCGGCAATTCGATTTCGGGAATAACATTTACGAAACGTTCGGCTGCGTAAGCCACTATGTCTTTTACTTCATCCTGCGTGTAGAAGTAAGGACCGTACTGAGTGCCTTCGCCTTCGATTCGTTGGGCACCCACTTGGGTGAGCTCGGGATACTGTTTGATTTCGATTCTCCAGCCCTGGTCGTCGGTAAGATGCCAATGGAGGTTATTGATTTTAAACATCGCCAGTACGTCGATGTATTTCTTTACGTTCTCTACCGGTATGAAATGGCGGCACGGGTCGAGCATCATGCCGCGGTACGGAAAGCGCGGTTCGTCTTTTACCGTTACGCACGGAGCCGACCAGTTCATATTCGCTACGGCCGGACTTTCTATCTCGGCCGGCAGCAATTGCATAAATGTTTGCATGCCGTAGAACAAGCCTTGCGGTGTTTTGGCTTTTACGGTAACCGCATCCGGCGTAACGTCGAGCGTATAGCCTTCGTCGTTTACGTCGAGCGATTCGTCGATAAGCAACGAAATGCTGTTCGAAGCACCGGCTTTTTCGTCGACGGTTAAGTTATAACCGGTGGAAGTGCCCATTTTTCCGGCAAAGTACGAAGCTACGGTGCGGGCTTCGGGGGTAGGAGCGGCAAAGGCGGTGTTCGACTTCAGCTTGAATGTTCCGTCGGTTTGCACCAGGGATACAGGCTGGGGAATAACGTTGATGCCCTGATTGTAAGCCTGTTGTTTCGTGGGAGAATCCCCGCACGAAGAGAGAAGCAGAAGCGTGGCTGTAGCACACGACATAGCGAGTTTCTTCATGATATTTTGTTTATTGTTTAAAAATGCGGAAAAACAAACACAAAACCGGGAGGCGGCCCCGACCATACCGGTATGAATCCGTATCTCTGCGATTTTGTGTTTGTATAATTGGAATATAATTACTCGTTTTTACCAGGCGAAAATAGGATAGTCCTGCATGAGGGCGTTCACCTTTTCGCGAACAGCCGTAATGGTTTTGTCGTTTTCGGGATTCGACAATACGGTATCTATCAGTTCCACGATTTCGCCCATAAGCGGCTCTTTAGCGCCCCGGGTGGTAATAGCCGGCGTACCGACGCGGATACCCGACGTCTGGAACGGCGAGCGGCTATCGAACGGAACCATGTTTTTATTCACGGTAATATCGGCCGATACCAGCGCTTTTTCCGCTACCTTACCCGTTAACTCGGGGAATTTAGTGCGCAGGTCGACCAGCATGCTGTGGTTGTCGGTACCGTCGGAAATTACTTTGTATCCTTTATCCATCAAGGCTTGTGCCATAGCTGCCGCATTGGTTTTTACCTGAGCCTGGTACGTTTTGTACTCGGGTTGCAACGCTTCGTAGAAAGCTACCGCTTTGGCTGCGATTACATGTTCGAGCGGACCGCCCTGGATACCCGGGAATACGGCCGAGTCGAGCAATTGCGACATCTTTTTGATTTCGCCTTTCGGCGTTTTCTTTCCCCACGGGTTCTCGAAATCTTTGCCTAACAAGATGATACCTCCGCGCGGACCGCGCAGTGTTTTGTGCGTAGTAGAAGTAACGATATGCGCATATTCCAACGGATTATTCAGCAACCCGGCGGCAATCAGCCCGGCCGGATGAGCCATGTCGATCATTAATAAAGCGCCCACTTTATCGGCGATTTCGCGCATACGCTTGTAGTCCCATTCACGCGAATAGGCCGAAGCGCCGCCTACGATTAATTTCGGTTTTTCGCGCAACGCCACTTCTTCCATCTGGTCGTAATCTACACGGCCCGTATCTTCTTTCACATTATATTCGGTAGCCCGGTAAAGAACGCCCGAACTGTTTACGGGTGAACCGTGCGACAGGTGGCCTCCGTGCGATAAGTTCAACCCCAGGAACGTATCTCCCGGGTTCAGTACGGCGAAGAAAACGGCGGCATTGGCCTGTGCGCCCGAGTGGGGCTGTACGTTGGCCCATTCGGCGTTGAAAATCTGTTTGAGGCGGTCGATGGCGATTTGCTCGCTCTGGTCTACTACCTCGCACCCTCCGTAATACCGTTTCCCGGGATACCCTTCGGCATATTTATTCGTAAGGCAGCTTCCCATAGCCTGCATTACCTGGTCGCTCACGAAGTTTTCAGAAGCAATCAGCTCGATGCCTTTGAGTTGCCGCTGGTGTTCTTTAGCGATGATGTCGAAAATGATGTTGTCTTGTTT
>DBGBSM010000215.1:0-2184 GCA_048468815.1 Parabacteroides sp. | reverse complement strand
GGGAAGCGCTTTTCGGCGTATTGCAACTCAAATGGCGCAGCTTCTTCAAAAAGTATCCGAAGAAAAACAATTGACTTTTCGCGTATGAAAACTACCTTAATCAAAAATGCTCTCGTTATAAACGAAATGCGCCGTTATCCGGCATCGGTGCTTATCGAAGGCGACAGAATCGCCGCCGTTTACGAAGGAGCCGTTCCCGAACAAGCGGAAACGGTTTCCGAAACGATAGATGCTTCCGGGAAGTGGTTGCTTCCGGGCGCCATCGACGACCAGGTGCATTTCCGTGAACCCGGCCTTACCCATAAGGGAGACATCGGCAGCGAAAGCCGGGCGGCTGTAGCGGGCGGCGTAACTACCTTTATGGATATGCCGAATACCAAGCCGCAAACTACCACCGTAGCCGAACTGGAATGGAAATTCGAACGGGCGGCGCAAACGTCGGCCGCCAATTATTCGTTCTTTTTCGGCGGTACCAACGACAATATGGACGAGATACGGAAGGTAGACCGCAAGCGGATTCCCGGGCTGAAACTGTTCCTGGGTTCGTCGACCGGCAACATGCTGGTCGACCGCAAAGAAAGCCTGGAACGGATTTTCGGCGAAGCCGGCATGTTGATTGCCGCTCATTGCGAAAAAGAGGAAATTATCCGGCAGAATATCGACCGGTTTACTTCCCGGTACGGTAACGAGCTCGATATCACTTTCCATTCGAAGATACGGAGCGAAGAGGCCTGTTACGCTTCGTCGGCCGAGGCGGCCGAACTGGCCGCCCGGTTGAACGCCCGGTTGCATATCCTGCATCTTTCCACGGCGAAAGAACTTACCTTGTTCGATAATACGAAGCCGTTGAGCGATAAAATGCTTACGGGCGAGGTTTGTGTACATCACCTCTGGTTTACCGACCGCGATTACGCCCGCTACGGAAACCGCATCAAATGGAACCCGGCCGTGAAAACGCCGGCCGACCGCGAAGCGCTGATTGCCGCGGTAAACAACGGTACGGTCGACATCGTTGCCACCGACCATGCGCCTCATCTGCTTTCCGAAAAAGAAGGAAGTTGCCTGAAAGCGGCTTCGGGCGGCCCGTTGATTCAACACTCCGTACTGGCGATGCTGGAACTGGCCCGGCAGGGCTATTTTACGGTAGAAAAGGTAGTGGAAAAAATGGCGCATCTGCCGGCCGAACTGTTCCGTGTAAAGGAACGGGGCTATATCCGGCCGGGATATTATGCCGACTTGGTGCTGGTCGACCCGGAAGCGGTTACGGAAGTAACGCCGGCATCGATATTGTATAAATGCGGCTGGTCGCCTTTCGAGGGGTACACATTCCGTCATGCCGTCTGGAAAACGTTTGTCAACGGGCAGCTCGCTTATTCCGACGGGCAGGTAAACGACGAAGCGAGAGGGATGGAAGTGGCTTACGAAAAGTAATAAACATCCGGATAAACGCAGCGGCACGGAGCCTTAACCGATTTACCGGAGCGCTCCGGCCGTTGTATGTTCCCATTCCTATATAATGCGTTCAGATTGCCGCTACCGACTCTCCGGCTATTTTTTCAAGCAAGCCCTGCATCTTATTTATAATGGGATGATTTTCCATCCCATAGCGAGCAGCCAACGCACGCATACGGGGAAAAGCTACCCATACGTTTCCTTCCCGGTCTTCCCAAACGGCCATTTTCAATGGCAGTTCGATGGCTATGGCCGGGTTTTCCTGCATCAGTTTAGTACCTACTTCGGGCGAACCGAAAACGATTACTTGGGTAGGCGGAAGAACAAGTCCCGCTTCTTCGGCATTTTTGCCGTGGTCGAAAAGGGCGAATACCGGAATGTCCAGTCTGTTAAGCGTTTGTCGTATCCGGTTTACCGTTTCGTTTACGCCGAACCGGCTTGCATACATGTTCAATGGACTCTCGCCGGCGCCGGAAACCGATTCTTTTCTCTCCGAAGCTTCCGGTATATTTCCGCTGTTTTGCGTGGAAACCTGTTTTTCGATCTCTTTCATATGTTGTCCTCCGTTTTGTGCAGTCATTGCTCCGGAAAGCAACGCTGCGGTTAAAATAAATAACTCGACTCTCATATTTTCTGTCTTCTTTTAATATATAACAAAAATAGTACAAACCGGGTGCACATGTCGACCTTGTTTCGATTATGCCGAGGTACAAGCTGTCTTCGGCTCTTTAC
>DBGBSM010000214.1:0-8873 GCA_048468815.1 Parabacteroides sp. | reverse complement strand
GTCCGGTATTTCGTTTGCCGCCGACGGCGGCAATAAAAACGGCGACGGCGGCAAACTTGCCACTGACGGCGGCAATATAAACGGCGTCGCCGGCAAGCAAAAACAACAGCATCCGCGTAAAGAAAATCCCCGCCGTTTTTGCGGTTATCCGGTGTTTCCCAAGGCGGATTTCAACCGATAACGTAGGCAACCGGTTCGTTACGAGCCGGTTGCCTGCCCGGATATTCCTTTTTCCTCGTACGACGGAAGAACCGGGCCGGCGATACCTGCCTATATAAACCTCGTAACCGCTTTACCCGGAAGTAATGGTGCGGTATACGGTGCTGCCGGCTAATTGCGAAACGATTCCGCGCAACGCGAGGTAAGTAAGAAACGCCAGCCAGAGCGCATCGTTTCCTAACGTCCCGTTCAGCCAGTAATACACCGCGAAGAAAGCGGCCGAGGCCACAAGCATGATATAAAGCATGAGGCGCGTGGTCGTGGCGCCGATAAAGATACCGTCCCATAAAAAAGCGGCGAACCCGGCTAACGGAAT
Organism: Parabacteroides sp.; assembly: GCA_048468815.1. Classification (GTDB taxonomy): domain Bacteria; phylum Bacteroidota; class Bacteroidia; order Bacteroidales; family Tannerellaceae; genus Parabacteroides_B. Next base: position 8,338 of record DBGBSM010000214.1, on the reverse strand, counting down.
GGCCAGCGCCCAGTAAAAATACCGGGAAGCCGCGGCGGTAACGGCGGTATTATCGCTAAGCAACCGCAAGAAACTTTCACCTCCTAATCCGTACAGCAGCGTGAACAAAACGGCCACGCCGCTTCCCCAGTAGAATAAGTGTTTCACGGTTTGCCTGAGTAAGGGCAGGTTGCGCTCCCCGATGTAACGGCCGGTCAGCGCTTCGCCAGCATAAGCGAAGCTGTCCATGAAATACGAAAACAATGTAAATAATTGCATCAACAGCGTATTTACCGCCAGAATCGTATCTCCCTGCCGGGCGCCGGCGCCGGTAAAGAAGGTGGTTACCGAAATCAGGCACACGGTTCGGAGGAATATATCGCTGTTTACGGAAAAGAAACGGCGCATGGCGTGCCGCCGGAACAGCTCTTTCAGGCCGACGGCGGCCTTAAACTGCTTATAGCGCCGGCTTGCCAGGAAAACAGCCATCGCAAAACCGCTCCATTGCGCCACCAGCGTGCCGGCCGCTACGCCGGCCACTTTCATATCGAGCAGGAAAACGAATGCCAGGCTGAACACGATATTCAAGGCATATTGCACAAAAGCGATATACATCGGGAAACGGGTATTCTGCAACCCTACGAACCATCCGGTAAAACCGTATAATCCCAGTACGGCCGGAGCGCCCCAGATACAAATATGAAAGTACAGGGAGGCCGACGCTTCTACCTCTTCGCTCGGGCGCAGAAAGTAAAAAGTCGCCCGGCTAACCGGGTATTGCAGTAAAAGCAGGAGGGCGGCGATACCGAATCCGGTGAATACGGCGCGAGCCAGGATAGCGCTTATTTCGGCGGTATCCTGTTTTCCGTAGGCTTGCGCCGTCATTCCTCCGGTTCCCATCCGTAAAAAGCCGAAGCCCCAGTAAATCAGGTTGAACAACATGCCACCGACAGCCAGGGCGCCTATATACGAGGCGCTGCCCAGGTGGCCTACGATGCCGACGTCGATTAAGCCGAGCAAGGGTACCGTAAGGTTCGAAACGACCGACGGAACGGCCAACCGGAGGATTTTTTTATTCAGACTCATCCGATAAATAAGTAATCGTTTTTCAGAAACCGTAAAAAATGCGTTGCTGGAAATAGGTATTTTTCCCGAATCCCGGTAAGAGGCGGTTTTGTTGATACCGGATGCCGGTCTTTATCCGGACACCGGGCGCCGGTTGGTACTGGATTTCGAGCCCTCCGCCGGTAGACGGAAAAAGCGGATTTCCCTGGATAAACGGGTCGAAGCGGTTAACGGGCGCCGTATAAACAACCTGTCCCCACAGGGTGAACCCGAGTTTTCCGGTAGGAGCGTACCGGGTTGAAAAAGTAAAACCCGTTTGGTCGGTAGGCGAAATAGTCCGCGGCGAGGAGAGCTTGGATACCAGCATACTTCCGCTTACCGAGAACGCTTCGGCCGGTTGCCAGTTTATTACTCCGCCCAGCGTTTCGTATCCGCCCAATCCCGGGTATCTGTTCAGCCCGCTCATCGCCAGAAAAAATAAATTGGGCGCGAGCCGGCCTTGCCGGGCGCCCCGGGAACCGGAGTAGAACGGATTGCGGTTCAGTACGGCGCTATATAAAAAAGCCGGGGGCACGTTGAAGAAGGTGGCCGTAGCCGGTAAGGCACCTGTGCCGAACCGGTAAGAAGGAACGGTGTCCGGATAACGGAACGGCAAGTTTTCCGGAGCGGAAGGCAGCCGGAAATGGGAGAACGCAAACTGAAAATCGGTAGCGGGCGGTTGTTGGGGAAACGGCCGGATTGCGAAACTTCTTTCGCTTCGTATCCCTTGCGTGTATTGGGCATGCCCGGAAAACGTAGCGGTTGCGAGTGCGATACTTATGCATAAAAGAACAGGCTTCATACGAACTGGATTTGCGGGGTTCACTCTCTGGCGACAAAAGTAAGCAAACGCGGCCGGTTTTGCCGTTAAAAAAGCAAAAGGAACCCTATAGCACGGCAATCGTTGTCCGGAACGCCCCTTGTTTTCGCTGAAACGGTCTATCTTTGCAGCTATCGACTAACTTTAGAAATAAATATATGAAGAACGGAAAAAAACTTCGGAGCCTGGTACTGGGTTGCCTATTGGCGGCGCTTGTTCCCGGAATACAGGCCAAAGAAAAGCACGTATTCGAAATCAAAAACGGTAATTTCGTGTTCGACGGCGAACCTACCCGCATCGTATCGGGCGAAATGCATTATGCGCGGATTCCGCATCAGTACTGGCGTCACCGCTTGCAGATGGTAAAAGCCATGGGGCTGAATACGGTGGCCACCTATGTTTTCTGGAATTTGCACGAGCCGGAAGAGGGGAAATGGGATTTTAACGGCGATAAAGATTTGGCCGGATTTATAAAAATCGCCGGCGAAGAAGGTTTGCACGTTATTTTGCGCCCCGGGCCGTATGCGTGCGCCGAATGGGAGTTCGGCGGCTACCCGTGGTGGTTGCAGAATAAGGAAGGAATCGAAATGCGGCGCGATAATCCGGTTTTCCTGGAATATGCTAAAAAATACATCGACCGGCTGTACCGGGAAGTGGGCGGTTTGCAGGTAACGAAAGGCGGCCCTATTATTATGGTACAGGTAGAAAACGAGTTCGGCTCGTATGCCTCCCAACGGAAAGACATCCCGTTAGACGAGCACCGGCGGTACAATGCCAAAATCAAAGACGAGCTGGTGGCGGCCGGGTTCGATGTGCCGTTGTTCACATCCGACGGCTCCTGGCTGTTTGCGGGCGGCTCTATCGAGGGGGTGCTTCCGACGGCCAACGGCGAAAGCAACGTGGCCAACCTGAAAAAGCTGGTCGACGAGTATCACAACGGGGAAGGTCCGTACATGGTTGCCGAGTTTTATTCCGGCTGGCTGGCGCATTGGGCCGAGCCGCATCCGCATACCGACGCTTCGGTGCTGGCGCGGAAAACGGAGGAGTATTTGCAACAGGATGTGTCGTTTAACTTTTATATGGTGCACGGCGGTACGAATTTCGGGTTTACCAGCGGCGCCAACTACAATAACAAGCACGATATACAGCCCGACCTTACCAGCTACGACTACGATGCGCCGATAACCGAAGCCGGCTGGCGTACGCCCAAGTACGACTCGTTGCGGAACGTGATAAAAAAGTATGTAACCTATGCCGTTCCGGAAGCGCCGCAAGCGTATCCGGTTATCGAAATCCCGTCGATTAAACTCGCCCGGGTAGCGGATTTGCTCGGCTATATGGAAACCGTTAAACCGGTACAGCACGACCAGCCGCTTACCTTCGAGCAGCTTAACCAGGGATACGGATACGTACTGTACTCGCGTAACTTCAACCAGCCTATCAGCGGTACGCTGGAAGTGCCGGGGCTGAGGGATTATGCGGTGGTGTATGTCGACGGAGTAAAAGTCGGCGAACTGAACCGTTACTACAAGAATTATTCGCTGGAAATCGATATTCCTTTCAATGCCACGTTGGAGATACTGGTAGAAAATATGGGGCGCATCAATTACGGCCCGGAAATCGTACGGAACAACAAAGGCATTATCAGCCCGGTAAAAATCAACGGAATGGAAATTACCGGCGATTGGGAAACGTATCCGCTTCCGATGGCGGAGTGTCCGGATTTGAGTACGTATCCTTCATCGGTAGTCCGGGCTTGTCCGGTAACGGATACGCAGGCGTTGGCCGGCCGCCCGGTAATTTACGAAGGTACGTTTACCCTTTCGGATACGGGCGATACGTTTATCGACATGGAGTCGTGGGGTAAGGGCATTGTATTTGTGAACGGCCGGAATATCGGCCGCTACTGGCAGGCGGGGCCGCAGCAAACGCTGTTTATTCCCGGCGTGTGGCTCGAGAAAGGCGAAAATAAAATCGTGATATTCGAACAGTTGAACAACGAGTCGAAGTCGGAAGTGCGTACGGTGAAAACGCCGGTGCTTACCCGATTGAAATAAAACGGAATACCCGATACCCGGGGAGGTGCCGGTTCCGGTTTGGCGGAAACCGGCACTTTCCGTTTATCCGCACGACGGTTTATTTTCCGGAATCGACCTAACCGCACCGGCCGGTGTGAAGAACTTTCCTGTTTGCGTTACGTTAAGAAGAAGTGCCGTTCGGTATGCCGGCCGCTTTTGTCGCGAAGAGTTTTTCCATCCGCGTTACATTTCCCGGCAGCCGCTTGCCGGAGCAAGAGAGAAAAAATATTAAAATACCCCGTTTGTCCGGCTGGTTTGCAAGGGATGCATGTTATATAAATGCCTTCACCGCTTCCGTGGAAGGATGTTTATTGCAAAAAGTTAGTTACCGGATAATACGTAGTTGCTATGTCGCATTTACCAGCCTTAATTACCGACCTGGCGTTAATCCTGATTTCGGCCGGCGTTATCACCTTGTTGTTTAAATGGTTGAAACAACCGTTGGTGCTCGGCTATATCGTGGCCGGCTTACTGGCCGGGCCGTATATCCATATTTTTCCTACGGTGGGGGATGTGGCGAATATCGCGATATGGGCCGAGATCGGCGTGATTTTCCTGCTTTTCGCTTTGGGGCTGGAGTTCAGCTTTAAGAAATTGATGAATGTCGGCTCGACGGCTTTTATTACAGCCGTTACGGAGGTGGTTACCATGTTGCTGGCGGGCTTTTTCGTAGGGCAGTTGTTAGGCTGGTCGGTTATGAACTCCGTCTTTTTGGGCGGCATGCTTTCCATGTCGTCTACTACCATTATTATTAAGGCGTTCGACGATTTGGGGCTGCGTAACCAGCGCTTCACTACGATTGTGTTCGGTACGTTGGTGGTGGAAGACCTGATTGCCATTTTGATGATGGTGCTGCTTTCCACCATGGCCGTGAGCCGGAAGTTCGTAGGAACGGAATTGTTGATGAGTATCGCCAAGGTGCTTTTCTTCCTGATTCTCTGGTTCCTCATCGGGATTTACCTGATTCCGGCATTCCTGAAAAAGGTAAAGAAACTGATGAACAACGAAACGCTCCTGGTTATTGCGCTGGGGTTATGCCTCGGAATGGTGGTGGTAGCTACCCAAACCGGCTTTTCGGCTGCGCTGGGAGCCTTTATCATGGGCTCCATCCTGGCGGAAACAATCGAGGCCGAGCGCATCGAACACCTGATTCAGCCGGTAAAGGATTTCTTCGGAGCCGTTTTTTTCGTATCGGTAGGTATGCTGGTGAACCCGGCGGTGTTGGTACGGTATGCCGTACCCATTTTGGTCATTACGCTGGTTACGATTGTGGGCAAGGCGATTTTTTCTTCCCTCGGGGTATTGCTTTCGGGTCAATCGTTGCAAACTTCCGTCCGGTCGGGGTTCAGCCTGGCTCAAATCGGGGAATTCGCCTTTATCATTGCCGGTCTGGGGGTATCGTTAAAGGTATTAGACCCCTATGTGTACCCCATTATCGTGGCCGTATCGGTTATCACCACGTTCACTACGCCCTATTTTATCCGGCTGGCCGCTCCGTTCAGCGAATGGCTGTACCGGGTGCTCCCTCCCGAAACCATCGGTTTCCTGAACCGCTATTCGTCGGGCCGGAAAACGGTGAACCACGATAGCGACTGGAAGAGCTTGCTAAAAGTACATATCGGGAAAGCCGTTATATACAGTGTGTTGCTTACGGCTATTTTACTTTTGTCGGTCCGGGTGGTTTACCCTTTCGTGGAGGAAAAGTTTCCGGATACGACCGTATGGGCCCGTATCGGGATGTGCTTGGGTACGCTTGTGCTGATGGCTCCTTTCTTGTGGGCGCTTATTTCCAACAAGCATAATTCGCCGGCCCTGTTTATGAAACTGTGGAACGATAACAAATACAATCACGGACGGTTGGTAGCTTTGGTGTTGTTCCGTACGTCGGTAGCCGTGTTTTTTATCTCGGCGGTGTTGATTGCTTACTTCCCGTTGCGCTACGGCATAATCGCTATTTTGTCGCTGGCCGTATTGACGTTGATTCTTATTTTCCGGGAAAACCTCAACCAGTACTCCGAAATCGAAACGCAGTTCCTTGCCAACCTGAACCGGAGGGAGGAAGCGGCCAAAAAGCGTTACCCGTTGCAAACGAGCTTCAACAGCCAACTGGCCGATAAAGATATCCGCCTGCTTTCCGTACCGGTTTCTCCTTATTCTCCGGTCGCGGGGAAAACGCTGGCCGAGCTTGCGTTCCGGAAAGCCTACGGAATCAATGTAGTGGAAATTATCCGGGGCGATTTGAAAATTTATATTCCCCGGGGTACCGAGCGGTTATATCCGCAGGATAAGGTAGTTGTGGTGGGTACGGAAGAACAGTTGAATGCGTTTTGCGCGAAGATGAACAAACGGCGGCACGCCGGCAAAAAGAACCGGGCGCCCGAAGACGTAACGCTTCATTCGTTTACCGTAGGCGAAGATTTTCCGTATCTGGGGAAAACGATTGCCGAAGCCCGTATCGGAACGAACTACGACAGCTTAGTGGTAGGCATCGAGCGCGATAACCGATTGCTGGTGCCCGATAAAGAACTGATTTTCGAGTTAGACGATTTGGTCTGGATCGTAGGGGAACGGGAAAAAATACGGCGGATGCTGGAGGCGCAATCGTAAGGAATTTTTGTTTGCCGACGGCGTCGGCAATAAAAACGAGGGCGTCGGCAATATTGCCAAGGGCGTCGGCAAGTTAGCCGAGGGCGTCGGCAAACGAAAACAACAGCGAAAACGCGGGGCGCACCCGAACCCTTGCAGCCGGAACAAGCGCAACGCTTACCCGCTGTTCCGGCATCAGTTTTATCCGGAATCGTTAGGCCGGTACGGAATAAATGGTTAATATTACGTCGCGAATTGCAATGTATAGCTTTTTTATCGAACAACTATGGTAGACTCTCTTTATGTGGCGGCTGACGACCGGTATGCCAACGGCATGCACTATGCCCGTTGTGGTAAAAGCGGCATCCTTTTACCGTGTATCTCGTTGGGGTTGTGGCATAATTTCGGCGATGTAAATCCGTTGGCAGGCAGCCGCAAGCAGGTGTGCTTCGCTTTCGACCACGGAATCGTATCGTTCGACCTGGCCAACAATTACGGCCCTTCGTACGGCTCGGCCGAGGAAACTTTCGGTGCGATTATGAAAAAATCGCTGTTCCCCTACCGCGACGAATTGTTTATTTCCACCAAAGCCGGTTACGATATGTGGCCCGGCCCCTACGGGAATTGGGGTTCGCGCAAATATTTGATAAGCAGTCTCGACCAGAGCTTGAAACGGATGAACCTGGAGTATGTGGACGTGTTTTACAGTCATCGGTACGACCCCGGAACGCCGCTGGAAGAAACCTTGCAGGCGCTGGTCGATGTGGTGAAACGGGGAAAAGCGCTATACGCCGGCATTTCGCGTTGGCCGAAAGATGCGTCGGAATTCGCTTACCGCTACCTGGCGGAGCAACACGTACCTTGTTTGCTGTATCAAGGCCGTTACAATCTGTTCGACAGGGAGGTGGAAAACGACGGAATCCTGGAACAGGCGTACCGGCACGGAACCGGTTTTATCGCCTTCTCTCCGTTGGCGCAGGGGATTTTAACGAACCGGTACCTGGCGGGTATCCCTTCGGATTCGAGAGCGGCGGCCGGTACATCGCTGAAAAAAGAGCAATTAACCGGCGAGGTAATGGCCAAAATACGCCGGTTGAACGAGTTGGCCGGGCGGCGCGGACAAACCTTGGCCCAGCTGGCTGTGTCGTGGTTGCTGAAAGACGAAAAAGTAACCTCGGTCATCGTAGGAAGCAGTTCCGTAGCTCAGTTGGAAGATAATTTGAAAGCGCTCGGAAATAGCCGGTTCGCAGAAGAAGAACTGGTAGAAATCGACCGGATTGTAAACGGGTGAGCGCCTCGGAAACCGGATGCGTCGGCGCAGAAAGGCGCCGGTTTACCGGTATCCCGCACCGGTTATAAAATAATAACCCCGAATGCCTGTAAATGCCATAGTCAAAGGGTCGGTTATGTGGAACCTGTGGCACGGCTGCCACAAACTGAGTGCCGGCTGCAAGCATTGCTACGTGTATCGCGGCGATGCCAGGCGCGACGTGGACAGTTCGCAGGTAACGCAAACCAAGAATTTCGATTTGCCCGTACGTAAAAAGCGGAACGGGGAGTATAAGATTCCTTCCGGCACGTTGGTTTATACGTGTTTTACCTCCGATTTTTTTGTAGCGGATGCCGATGCGTGGCGCCCCCTGGCTTGGGAAATGATACGGCAACGCAGCGACCTCCGTTTTTTAATGATTACCAAGCGAATCGACCGGCTGGCCGGTTGCCTGCCTGCCGACTGGGGCGACGGGTACGACCATGTAACGATTTGCTGTAC
>DBGBSM010000213.1:0-3081 GCA_048468815.1 Parabacteroides sp. | reverse complement strand
ACAGAGCGGAACAGGTTTGAACACTCCGGTTTCGTTTTCCCGGCAATAAAGCCCGTCGAACGTGCCGATCCACAGCCTTCCCGCAGCATCTTCGCACAAGCTGCAAATTTCGTTGTGCATCTTGTCGCGGTCGTAATGGTTGAGCTTATGAAAGCTGATGAGCCCGTTTTTACGGTCGAGGCGAATCAAGCCGTCGAGCGTCCCGATCCAGAGATACCCTTTCGAATCTTCGCAAAAACAACGTATGCGCAGGTTGCCCAACAGGTTGCGGGTATCGTTTCTGGCCGATATTTTTTCGAAATTTTCTTTCAGGGGATTGTAAACGTTCACCCCTTTCTCCGTACCGACGAACAGACTGCCGTCGCGGGTGATGTACAGGCAGTTTATCCAGGAAGTAGAAAGCGAATGCGGATTACCCGGGTCGTGCCGGTAAACATGAAATTCCGTTCCGTCGTAGCGATTCAATCCTTCCGCCGTTCCCACCCACACGAAACCCAGCGAATCTTTCACGATGGCGTTCACCATCTGATGCGAAAGTCCCTGCCGGATACCGATGCTCCGGAAGTAAAGTTTCGGTTCGTCTGGGCTTCCGTATGCTTTAAAAAACGAACAAAGCAGCACGATAAGAAAGGGAATAGTGTGTTTCGACATAGTACAAATGTAGAATTTTATCCGGATTCCGGTTTATCGGATGTGGAAAAAGTAACGCGACAAACCGGAATCCGGATAAGGGGTGAATTTACCGGAACACCGGATAGGGATATTCTCCCGACCCTGTTTTCCATACTGTCTGAAAATCCCAGCCTGCATACGAATCGGGATTTTTCATTTGGGTATCGTTCAGGAGGCCGCCTCCCGTAATGCCTGTAGTGGAACCGCCGCTAAAAGGAGTGCCGTTTTCCAGGGCATAGCAATTCGTGATGCTGGCTGTGCCGCTTGCTTTGCCGAAAGCATTGCATAAATTGCCCGAACCGCCGTCTACGGTAATATTCCCTATCGTATAACAATCGGTAATCGTTGCCGCCTGATCCGCCATTTCCCCCACGATACCGCCGTAGTTGGCTTTTCCGCGGATCGTTGCATGGCCGGCGTTATAGCAGTTCGTAAGCTGTCCGGGCTTATTGATATGTCCTACGATGCCTCCCACACGCAAACTCGACGACGATACGCTCGTGCCGACCACCAGGTTTCCGGTATTGTAACACTTCGTAATAGTCGTTTTATTCGAATAGATGCGGCTGGTAATGCCTCCCATGTAAGCGGCACCCCGGCCCATTCCGGCAGGTTCATCCATCGTCAACGTACCGGTATTGTAACATTTTTCGATGTAACACAGGGCGCTCGACGAAGTAGTATAGCCCACCACACCGCCGAAATAATAGTTGGCCGTGATGTCGCCCGTATTGCCCGAGTTCGTTACTTTGCCGGCATTCATGCCTACCACGCCGCCCACTTGATTCATCGCACGAATCGAAGCCTCGTTGGTGCACCGGTCGACGATACCGGTAGCCTGGTTGTAAGCCGTGATGCCGCCACAGGTAAATTCGTCGGTTTTATTCCGGTCGGTTGCCGCGGAGAATGCACCGGAAACCCGGCATCCCGTTATGGTTCCGTTGTTTTGTGCCGTGATACCCCCTACGTTGAGCGGAGTGGTACCTGTTTCGCATCCCGTGGTACACTCGGTAACGGTAATATCGCTGATAGTGCCCCCGTTAACGGCCGCTACCCAGGCGAATCCGTTATCCGTTTTGTTTACCGAACCGCCCCCGTTTGCGATATAAAGCGAACAGCGGTTGAAACGGAGCGATGAAACGGCTGCGTTGGGCGCGATGGCTCCGAAAAATCCGAAGTAATTCCGTTGGTCGGCCAAGACCCGTACTTCCCACCCTTCGATTGTTTTTCCGTTTCCGTCGAAAATGCCGGTAAAAGGATTGGCGGGGGTGCATATCGGTTCGAAGTCGGAGGCGGGAACGGGAGTATAGGTAAGCCGGTAGTAGCATCCTGCCGCTTTTGAATCGGCCACGGCTATATTCCGTAAATAACGGTCGCGGTCGATGATAAACGGATCGCTCTGTGTACCCGTGCCGGAGGCGAAATGGCTGTTGGCGGTTTCCACGTTGCTGTCCGAGAATACGTCCGGGTCGTCGGAAAGGGCCCGGATCGATACCTGGAACGCTCCCACATAGTCGGGATTCGTAAATACTCCTTGTTCCGAAAGGTTACAAGCGGTTTCCGCTCCGTTGTCGAGCTCGGTAATCGGATTTCCATCGGTATCTTTCAGCACGACCTTATATTTTACCGCACCCATCACCGTATTCCATGCGAGTCGTATTTCTCCTTCTTCATCTTTATTCAACGTAAGTGCAGGAGCGGGGAAATCCCCGCTTTGTACCACTTCGAACGAATAAGTTACCCCTTCGGCATGTTTCGAACGGAAAGTGACGGTTGCACGCCGTTCCTGTTTCGTGGCATTGTCGGCACATACCAACCGTATCGCTTGTTTGCCCCTGTCGCGGTGGGTGCTTTCTATCGTACACCAGGTATCGTCGGTCGAAATGGCTTCCCATTCGTCGTTGGTATAAAGCGTAAGCGGCGTTTCGTTCCGGATAACGCCCACTGCTAATTCCGGCGTTTCCAACCCTTCGATTTCGATGTAAGGGGAACTGGTTTGCTGCGTAACCGCGAACTCTTTGCGGAATGTTCCTTTGTCGTCGTCGCTTTCGATGACCAAACGCGCCGTTTTCGCAACGGAAAGATCGTAGTTACGCCCGGATGTAAAGCTGATTTCGATATTCCCGAAACCTTTATCCGGGGAAATATGCAGCCATTCTTCCCCGGTATCGTATTCCATGTGAGCCTTCCACCACAAGTTCGATTCAATAACTATTTGTGCGTTTTCGGTCTTTCCGTCCAGGGTGAGGCTCTTATCGTCCATGCTCACTTTAGACACGGTGCTTCCGTTACTGTATAGGTCGGTGTTCGAACAGGCTCCCGTAACGAGTGCTGCGGCGAACACGGCACTCCATAAGATCGGTTTTTTCATGCTTCTCATGTTTATCCTCTTTTGAATCTATTTCTTAT
>DBGBSM010000212.1:0-5688 GCA_048468815.1 Parabacteroides sp. | reverse complement strand
TTCTTGGGAGCGTCTTCCATAAAATCTTCCCGTTCGATATACAGCTCCCGGCTGAAAGCGATTTCGTGGCTGCCCATGCTTTCGTCTTCCGGGTTGTTGATAGCTTCCAGCATCTCTACTTTATCCTCCGGATAGTTGGTGATAACCAGTTTTACCGGGTCGAGTACGGCCGAAACGCGGGGAGCGCGTGCGTTCAGGTCTTCCCGCACGGCATGTTCCAGCAACGCTACGTCGATTATGCCGTCGTATTTGGTGTAGCCTATTTTATCGATGAAATTCTTGATTGCTTCCGGCGTATATCCCCGGCGGCGGTAACCGCAAATAGTAGGCATACGCGGGTCGTCCCAGCCGTTCACCAGGTTTTCCTTTACCAGTTGGAGCAACTTCCGTTTACTCATAACCGTATAAGTAAGGTTAAGCCGGTTGAATTCGATCTGCCGGGGACGGTAATTGTCGTCTTTCTTCAGTAATTCGATGAAGTAATCGTATAAAGGACGGTGCACTTCGAATTCGAGCGTACACAGCGAATGGGTAACCCCTTCGAAATAATCGCTTTGCCCGTGGGCGAAATCGTACATGGGGTACACTTTCCAGTCGGTTCCCGTGCGGTGGTGGGGATACTTGATAATCCGGTACATAATCGGGTCGCGGAAGTGCATGTTCGGCGACGCCATATCTATTTTGGCTCGCAACGTCATGCTTCCTTCTTCGAATTCTCCTTCGTTCATCCGTTTGAACAAGTCCAGGTTTTCTTCTACCGGACGGTTCCGGTACGGGCTTTCCGTACCCGGTTGCGTAGGCGTGCCTTTCTGCCGGGCTATTTCCTCGGCCGGTTGCTCGTCGACATACGCTTTTCCTTCGCGAATCAATTGAACGGCGAAATCGTATAGCTGTTGGAAATAATCCGATGCGTAGTAGATGTTTTTCCATTCAAAGCCGAGCCAGCGGATGTCATCCTGGATGGCATCCACATACTCCACGTCTTCCCGGGCCGGGTTCGTATCGTCGAAACGCAGGTTGCAGATTCCGTTATACCGCTCGGCAATGCCGAAATCGAGGCAAATAGCCTTGGCATGTCCGATGTGAAGGTATCCGTTCGGTTCCGGCGGGAAACGGGTTTGTATCCGTCCGCTGTTTTTCCCTTCCGCCAAATCGTTTTCTACAAAAGCCTCGATGAAGTTCAGGCTTTTTTTGCCTTCTTCTTCATTTGTGTTCATATCGGTCATAGTCGTTACGCTTATATGTCTGTTTTATTGGAAGGGCAAAGTTAACCATTTCTTTGGAATGCGTTCTTACTGCACCTGTTTTTTTCTTACCACTCTACGCTCGGGCAATATTTCAGAACCGTTTCCTTCAATAATTTTACGTTGATGGGTTTGGTAAGGAAACCGTTGGCTCCAGCGGCTTCCGCCTTGTCCATATCCGAGTCGAATACATAAGCCGACTGCATGACGATAGGCACGTCTGCCGATAACTTACGGATTTCTTTTACCGTATCGATTCCGTTCATTTCCGGCATTTTGATGTCCATCAAAATCATATCGACCGGTTGTTCTTTGAAAATCCGGATCGCTTCTACTCCGGTACGGGCGCGGAACAGATTGCAGCGCTTTTGTAAAATCGTTTTGAGTAACAAGTAGTTGCTTTCTTCATCTTCTGCAATCAACAAATTGATTTTGTTGTTTTGAGCTCCATTCGTTTCCATATTGTTATGTATAATTATTGGTAAATCGTTTGTTGTTTTTATTTGCTTCGAAGGTACGGGGATGTTTTCGTCATACGGAATTTTAACGGTGAACCGGCTCCCTATCTCTTCGCGCGACGTTACGTCGATGGTTCCTTTGAAATGGTCGACTATGACTTTGCAAATCGACAATCCCAACCCGGCTCCCTGTGCCAGGTCGTCTTTTTTAAAGAATCGGCGGAAAACGTTCGGAAGGTCTTTTTCGGGCATCCCTTTGCCTGTGTCTTCTACGAAAAAGTGCAGAAAACCGTCGTTTCCTTTGCTGTACCCCAACTTTACGTATCCGTGTTCCGTAAATTTGACCGAATTGTTAATCAGATTCGTCAATACCTGAATCATCCGCAGCCGGTCGGTTTTCAGGAAAACGGTTTCCGCCGGTATTTCCTTGATTAATTGCAACTGCTCCGGAACGATTACTTTCTGGGTGTTAAAGATATGATTAATTAATTCGTTTACATCACAAACCTCTTCTTTAAATAACATACTTTCACTTTCTATCCTTGCCAGGTCGAGAATATCCGAAAGCAAAGCCAGCAACAGATTGCAATTGTTTTGTATCGTTTCGATAAAAAGTACTTTTTCTTCCGGCTCGAATTCTTCGTTACCGGTAAGCAGGTTCGAAAATCCTACGATAGCATTGAGCGGCGTACGTATTTCGTGGCTCATGTTGGCCAGGAAAGCGCTTTTGAGTTTGTCGGATTGCTGGGCTTTCCGGCGTGTTTCTTCCAGGATTTGCTGGGTTTGTTTGAATTTATGGATGTGCAACCCGATTCCGAACAGGGTAGGGTGAGGGTTGAACAAGGTACCGGAAGAGTAAGTAAGCCGTATTTCCCACCACTTGTATCCCATTCCGTTAAAGTCGATGCGTATTTGCATGGTGTATCGTGTTTCTTCGCCGGCTTTTATTTTTTGCAGCGTTTCGTGCCATACGGCTCTGTCTCCCGGCTCGATCATTTCTATAAAATCGCTCAGCGGGATGCTATGCGTGCCGTTATCTTCCACATTGAAAATATGAAAAAAGGCTTTATCGAAAACGATTTGCCGGTTCCGGGCATCGAAATGCCACGAAGCGACATTTCCCGTACCCATGGTAAGTGCGAGGAATTCTTTCCGGGTAAATTCTTCCGTAATATCGTGAAAAGTAATAGCCATCCCGTATAAAACGCCGTTTTCGTACATTCCGGCCAATTCGCCGGCCACGGGAAAAGTCCACTGTTTTTCCAACGAGGTGAGCTGCGTGGCGTATTCGAATTGGATATTCCTGTTTTTTCGTAGCAGGGTAGCCATCATTTCTTTCAAGTAATCTTCCCGTCCGGGGGCGCTAACATTGATTAGCGATAAAATGGAGCGGCCGAGGTAGGTTTCTTCGCTTTCCGTTAATTTCAGCCAGCGTAGCGCCGGTAAGTTGATGCTGATGATGCACATTTGCTTATCGACTGAAATAACACCTTCACGAATAGACCGCATAATTACCTTCAGCTTGTTACGGTGTATCTGCATTCTTTTTTGTTCGGCGGATTTTAATTGTCTCTCTTCATAATACAGGTAAATAAACAGGAAAGCCAATCCGGCCAAGGTAAGTGAAAGCAGTATCGCGGTAGCGACGATTTCTATCCGGTATCGGATGTGGAGCGGCATATAGGCTATTTCGCTTCCTTTAGGAAGCTGTTTAGGTGAAATACCGAATTTCTGCATTTCTTTCCAGTCGAAAATAAATACTTTTTTACTGGGCTCTATCGGAAATTCGTGTGGTTTTTTCCCCTGGAGTATTTCAATGCCTCTTTCCGTTGCCTGGTAAGTCTGGTTGTACGACGGCGTAAAGTACCCTCCCAGGTAACCGTTCCCGAACCCTTCGTTGTTCACGGAAAAAGTCGGGTTGATAGAAGAGCGCGACATGGCCGAGTAAAACACATCCCATACGGGTACCACCCGGATGCGCGTTTGTTTTCCTAAATAAAGCTGCCACGATAACCGAAGGCCGTTCAGGGTATCCATGTTCTCTATCCGCGGAGTAAAGGGCAATGCTGCTTGTTCGAGTTGCCGGTCGTGGGTGCGGATGGCCCGGTGGGATAGAAAAGAGGAATTGGTATGGAACGTTACGGTTTCTATATCCGGATAGAGAGACCCGATTAGTTTGTAACACATCGGAAAATCCGGTTCCGTAGTGAATCCCGTTACATTAGGATGCCGGGCGAGTAACGTCGTATCGGGATAATCCACCCCGCTGAAAACAATCGGGATACGATACGTAAGCGGATGGTCGCTTTTAAGCAAGGAATAAGTTGCCTGGTCGTCGCAAACCAGAATCAGGTCGGGAAGATTGTGCGTACATCGGTCGAGGAGAGAAACGAGCGTATCTATTTCCTGCCGGGCTGACAGGTATTCGCTGTCTAAGTAAAATGTACGGATGTGGGCCGCCAGGCGATGTTTTTTCACACAATCGCTTATCCCTTTATTCATTTCGTTCATCCAGGAATATGCTTCCTCGTACGAGTGAATAACCAGTATGCTGTAAGGCTTTCTTTCCCTCTTTTCACACGCAGCCAGCAGCCCCGGCAGGAGAACTCCCGCCAGGAGAAATAATATACACAGGCGGTAGCTGTTTCTTATAGTATCGTGTTTCATAGGCTACCTTTTTTCATGGTTTGCGTCCGGCCGATGATAAGGAAGCGTAATATAAAAAGAGGTGCCTTTCCCGGCTTCCGATTCTACACGGATACTTCCTTCCATCCTTTTTACTATTTCCTTACAAAGAGAAAGTCCTAATCCGCCGCCTTGTACAAAATCGTTCGTTTTGTAGAACCGGTCGAATATTTTGGATTGCTCTTTGCCGGAAATGCCGATTCCGGTGTCGGATACGGTAAACAAGAGCGTTTCTTTTTCTTTATCGTATGAATAGCCTACGGTTACGGAGCCTTCGTCGGTAAATTTGATCGCATTGCCTATCAGGTTAGAAAGCAATTGCTTCAGTCGGAGCGGATCGGTTTTATGCCAGACCGGAACCGGCGGAATGCGGCTGACCCAGCTTATCTTTTCGCTTAACTGCGGACGGTAGGTCGTTTCCAATTCGGTAACGAGGGCATTGAGATTGCAATCTTCGTGCTTGAACTGGATGCCGCTTTCGATACGTGAGATATCTAATATCTCGTTAATCAGGTTGAGCAGCAAGGTACAGTTTTCGTTAATCGTTTCGATAAAAACTTTTCTTTCTGCCGGATTGAAATGGGCAGTATCGGTAAGCAACGTGGAAAATCCGACGATGGCGTTGAGCGGCGTACGTATTTCGTGGCTCATGTTAGCCAGGAAGATGCTTTTTTTCCGGTCCGATTCGAGTGCTTCGTCGCGTAGACGTATCAATTCTTGTTCCGTTTTTTTATATTTCTCGATGCTGAGACATATCCCGAATAGCTGATAATGTCCTTTCAGCGAAGATTTCGGCATCGAGGCCATACGGAACTCCCACCATTCGTATTTCCGGTTATCGAAGCAGATGCGCAACGGAAGGGTACATTTGGCTATTTTACCTTTTTCGATTAACGATACTGTTTTTTTGCATTTGGCAACATCGTCCGGATGAAGCATTTGCATGAATTTTTCGCCGTCGAATCCTTTCTCGGGCGGAGCAGCTGTTTTTACGAACCGGAAGAATGCTTCGTCGAATATGATTTTTCCGCTTATCTCGTCGTATCGCCACGCATAGACATCGCCCGCCAGCATGCTGAGTGCTAAAAATTCCCGTTGCACCTGTTTTTCGGTAATATCCCGGAAAGTAATCACTACTCCGGCCGGTTCCTCATGATCGGGAATGTGGCTCACGGCACCCGATACCGGGAAAGCGAGGTTGTCGTTCGTAACCAGGTAAGCATCTTCGCTGAAATTCAGCTTTTCTTTCGATTGCCGCACCGATTCGAGCATCCGGTCGAGATAGTCGGCCCGGGTACCCG
>DBGBSM010000211.1:0-2544 GCA_048468815.1 Parabacteroides sp. | reverse complement strand
TATATTAATATAGGAGGGAAACTGTATTCGCAGCTTACGGATATATATTCGCAGGCTGCGAATATAAATTTGCAGGTTGCGTTTTTATATTCGCAAGTTGCGAATACAGTTTTTATTTTATCAAACCCGTTTTTCCTGAAGGAAGAAAGCAAATAAGTAAGCTTCGATTTGTTCTTTTATCAGGGAAAACACAAAATTCAGCTCAATATGGCAGAATATGAAATGCAGGAATCGAACCTGCCGAACGAAGAAGGGAAACACATCCTTTATCCGCGCCTCGTATTATACGGACAGCGCGATACCGGCTACATTGCCCGGAAGTTAGCCTCGGCTACCACATTCAACCCCGGCGAAGTAACCGGGCTGCTGCAAGCGCTGGCCGACGAAATAGCTTCGCAACTGGCGCAAGGCTACTCGGTTAAATTGGAAGGAATCGGGAACTTCACCGCTTCCCTGGCACTCAGTCGCGGGAAAGAGCGCGAAACGGGCGAAGCCGACAGCCCGAAGCGGAATGCGCAAAGCATCGAAATAGGTTATATTCATTTCCGTCCCGACAAGAAATGGATTAAACAAGCGAACCTTCAGTGCGTATTAAGCCGCTCACAAAAGAAATTTCGCCGTTCGTTGCAAAAATATACTCCGGAACAACGGAAAGAACAGGCTTTGACCCATCTGAACACCCATCCGGTTCTCACCGTGTCCGACTACATGCAATTAACCGGATTACGCCGTACCACCGCATCCATCGAACTGAAAAATTGGGCGACCCGACCCGGCTCGCCCATCGACATCCTGGGCGAAGGGAAGCACCGCATTTACGTCCGCCGGGCGGAAACGCCTGCCGACGCCGCCTATCCCGAGGCTCCGGCAGACCGGCTCCAGCCGACCGGCCGGCAAACGCCCGGTACCGAATCGTAACTGAAAGCGCACGCGCGCCGGCGGCTCGCAAGTATACGCCCCCCCCGAAATAAACGCACCGGCACGGAAAAGCAGCGTACCAGAGACGGATAACAGCTTACTCAGCGAACATATCCAGCTTAAATACGCCATCGGGCCGGCCGCCCGGAAACGGAGAACGGATTACCCCGTTCTTGCTCCGGTTTCGAATTTTTCGCGTCCTTTCATGCGAATATAACAACATGGGCGGAAGCCTCGGAAACCGGTTTCCGAGGTTTTTTCTTCCTTTTCTACCCGGATAGCATTCTGTGCGCCCCGTCGGTAAACACAAAAGCCGCCCGGTTCCGAAGTCTGTTTCGGAACCGGGCGGCTCATATTCTTCGCACCTCCGTTCGCTACCGGACGGCTAAAAACCGTGCCGCCCTTCGCCGCTTACTCGGTTGCAGCCGGAAACACACGGCATCCCCCGGACCAATCGATGGATTACGCAAGCTGCTACTTCGCCGGGATACACCGGCACAACGCCCGGGTGGCGGGAAATTTATTTTTTATTCAGCAGGTACCATACCGCTCTTCCACGATGCAGAGCCGTTCTTTCGGGGCAAACTTATTTTTTGTTCAGCAAATACTCCTCCACCTGCTTCACCACTTCGCTGCGTGGCATCGCCCCCTGAACCAGTTGCGGCTTGCCCTTCAGCGGAACAAATAAAATGGTGGGGATGCTGCTTATCCCGAATGTCTGCGCCAGCTCCGTTTCTTTGTCGACGTCTATTTTGTATACCACGATCTGGTCTTTGTATTTGCCGGCCATCTCTTTCATAATCGGCGCCACTTTCCTGCACGGCCCGCACCAATCGGCATAAAAGTCGATGATGCACGGCTTCTTCCCTTCGTACACCCACTGCGTAGGGTCTTTCTCATAATTATATACATCCCGCAGGAAGGTTGCCTTATCGAGTGCGATTACCTCGCCTTCGGCAGCCGCAGCCGTTTCGCTGTTATCCTTCTTCGCCGAGGCCGAACAACTTACAATCAGCAGGGTAAGCATCACCAGCCAACTGAATTTTACTTTTTTCATATCCTTTACGTCCTTATTAAATTACTATTGCTGCATCCATTGCATCCTTCAAAGATAACAATAAAATCCGGCATAACGTTTATTTCGGCCGGTTAAGGAAAAAAACAACTCCCTCCAGGAAAAAAGAATCCATACAATTTGCAAAACCGAAAAAAAAACCTACCTTTGCACCGCAATTGGGCTAAGGGCTTGCCGAAGACCTTAGGAGAGATGGCAGAGTGGTCGATTGCGGCGGTCTTGAAAACCGTTGAACCGAGAGGTTCCCGGGGTTCGAATCCCTGTCTCTCCGCAGAACCTACTGGACAAAACAGGACAGTAAACGGACAAAAACCTACAAATCAGCGATTTGTAGGTTTTTTTATTGCCTATAAGTCTTGTTTCCAAGACAACAAAAGGACTGGAAAAGACATAGTTTCGTTACTAAATCGTTACCTATTCCCTACCGGACAAAAACGGTAACGATTTGTCCCGAAATGACCACAGGAAGTCCGAATTTGTCCATCGTCTATCTATCTCACATTTAATAAGTTATTAGTAGTTTTGCAACTTAAAAATGTGAGGTTATGAAG
>DBGBSM010000210.1:0-3279 GCA_048468815.1 Parabacteroides sp. | reverse complement strand
AATATAAGCGACAGAGGTTGATTAATAAGTTATTTATGCTATTTTTGTCCGGGAAAAACAAATCACTCGGCCATGTATATTCTCGGAGCGCTCGATCTATTTTTATTTCTGGCTTTACTGATACCTATTATATATGTAGGGGCGTTTTCAATCGCTTCTTCCCTCCGCGCGAAAAAAACGCCGGTTTCCGGCGAAGCACCTCTTCGTAGCTATCTGGTGTTATTTCCGGCATACAAAGAAGATGCGGTAATCGTATCGTCGGTGCAAACTTTTTTTAAGCAAAATTATCCTCGTGATTGCTATCATCTTATAGTTATTTCCGATCAAATGGAGCCGGAAACGAACCGGTACTTATGCGAAGCGGGAGCGGAAGTGATTCTGGCCGATTACGAAAACAGCAGCAAAACCAAAGCCTTACGAATGGCTATGCTCCATACGGAAACGCAACCGAAAGCTTACGATTATGTGGTAATCATGGACGCGGATAACTTGACGGAACCCACTTTTTTACAACAAGTCAACGAAGCATTCGCTACGGGCTACGGGCCGAAAGCCTTACAAGCGCACCGGATAGCTAAAAACATCAATACGGATATCGCTTTACTGGATGCCGTAAGCGAAGAGATTAACAATTCTATTTTCAGGAAAGGGCACAACCGGTTAGGCCTTTCGGCTTCTTTGATCGGTTCGGGGATGGTGTTCGATTACGAGTGGTTTAAGCAAACTATCTTTACCGTGGGACATGTAGGTTTCGACAAGCAGCTCGAATTCCGGTTACGCTCGGAAAGGATTTACATTCAATACATGGAGAAGATTTATGTACTCGATGAAAAGATCCAGAAAATGACCCACTTCAATACCCAGCGCAGAAGATGGATCGCTACCCAGGCGGTGAATTTATTGTCGGGGATAAAACACTTTCCCGGAGCTATCGCTTCGCGGAACCTGGATGTACTGAACACGGTAGTACAGTGGATGTTTCCGCCCCGGCTGATATTACTGGGACTCACTTTCCTTATTGCTTGTACAGGAACATTGGTGCAACCGGCTCTGTCGTACAAGTGGTGGGGACTGTGTCTGGCATTTATATTGCTTCTGTTCAATGCGATTCCACGGCATTTAATCAACCGGCATTTGCTGAAAGCCGTTATCCACCTCCCCCTGCTCTTCTCTATTATGTTTATCAATTTATTCAGGGTCAAGGGGGCGGACAAGCGGTTTATTCACACCGAACATACTATCTGATAACAGCATACAGGCATGGTTTCGATTATTACGGTAAATTATAACGGATACAAAGACACATGCGAGTTAATCGATTCGCTTCGCCGGTACGAAACGTATCCCTACGAAATTATCGTGGTGGATAATGCTTCGACCGAAAACGAAGCCGTCAGATTAAAAGCCGGATACCCGGAAATCATAGCCGTACGCAGCGACAGAAACCTCGGCTTTGCCGGTGGAAACAACGAAGGATACCGGTATGCAACGGGAGAGTATATTTTATATATGAATAACGACACCGAAATAAAGGCTCCCTTCCTGGAAGCGTTAGTCGACCGGTTCGTGTCGGCCGGAAACGCCGGCGCCGTGTCGCCGAAAATAAAATTCGCGTATGCACCCCAAACGATCCAGTATGCAGGCTTTACTCCCATGAGCTCCGTTTCGTTGCGGAACCGCCGGATCGGTGACCATGAAAAAGATACCGGACAATATAACACCGCCTGCGAAACGGCTTTCGTTCACGGCGCCTGCATGCTTACTTCACGTTCCGTACTGGAAAAAGCGGGGCTGATGACAGCCGTATATTTCCTGTTTTACGAAGAACTCGACTGGAGCAACCAACTACGCCGGGCCGGTTACACGATTTGGTACGAGCCGGCCGCTACTATATACCATAAAGAAAGCAAAAGCGTAAAAAAGAAAAGTCCGGTGAAATATTACTACCTCACGCGCGCCCGCATTCTATATGCACGCAGAAACCGAACAGGTTTGAAAAAGCTCTTATCGTGTTTCTATCTTTCGTCGGTTGTTTTTCCCAAGAATCTGTTATCGGCCGTTATGCACAATCGACCGGAAATGGTAAAAGCGTATACCTGCGGAACCTGGCACGGATTAATCGATAAAAAAGCGGAATAAGCCGATTATAAAAGCAGTTGAATATGGGAAAACGAGCAGCCCTCAGTTTAATAAGTTCTTTCTTCACCCTGATAGCCATCCTGATTTCGGCCGTCACGATAGCAGGCGCTTTTGCGTCGCATACCGACCCGAACCATCATCCGCTGATGGGATACATCGCTTTAGGATTACCCGTTCTGCTGCTTGTTAACGTGGGTTTGTTTTTCTACTGGCTGATAAAAAAGAAAAAACGGGCGGTTATCCCCCTTATCGCTTTACTGGCTAATCTGAGTTACTTCACAGCCGTTTTTCACTACTCGAAAATAACCGTACCGGATACGGAAACCCTTACGGTAGTTACTTACAATATCCATAGCTTCAACAAAGAAAAAACAGGTTTCACGGCTAAGCAAATCGCCCGGTATATGGAGAAGGAAAAAGCCGACGTGCTTTGCTTTCAAGAATTTAACGGAAACATGTATTTCCCTTTAGACAGTTTGATACGGACTTTCGACCGTTACCCTTACCGCTATATTCCCGTACTGCCCCACCGGCAAACACGCATCGCCGTTTTCAGTCGCTACCCGCTTACCGATTCTTTATTTGTGTCTTTTCCCGGTACGGACAACTGCGGACTCTATGTCGATATGCTCGTTCGCAAAAGAACCGTCCGGTTATTCAACGTACATATGCAAACCACCGATATAAGCCGGGCCGAAAAACAATTCGCCGAAAACGAAGTTTATTTCGACAGGGAAGATAAAATAAAAGCCCTCGGAAGCATCCGGAATACATTGCTGGAAAACATGCAGGAACGCGCTTCACAGGCAAATGCGATTCATGCGCTGATAGAAAAAAGCCCTTATCCGGTATTAGTATGCGGCGACTTCAACGATACGCCGGCTTCGTACACGTACCACACATTGAAAGGCAATCTGAACGACGGATTCAAAAGTTGCGGAAAAGGCTATCAGTATACGTTTCGCGGCCTGTTCAGGTTGCTACGCATCGATTATATTTTCCATTCTCCCGACATAAAGGCAGTCCGTTACGAATCTCCTTCGCTGAAATGGAGCGACCACAATCCGGTAATTATGAAGATGGAACTACCCTGAGCTATCCGGAAAGCGCTTATTTACTGAAAATAACAAAGCGTTATCA
>DBGBSM010000209.1:0-8068 GCA_048468815.1 Parabacteroides sp. | reverse complement strand
ACATACGGCATAAAGAAAGCACCCGATAAAATGCAACGGCACAGAAAGCCAAGCCCACCCATCGTACGCTGTTTCACCCCTTTTCATCCGGGAAAAAACCGGATACCGGTCAAAGACGCCTGCCAAGCTACCGCCGACCGGCCCGGCAAAAACCCGCCGGTTTCACCCCTAAGCTATCACAGTACGGCCAGGGCGCCGACCCGATAGTGAACGACAGCTGGAAAAGTTTCACCCTAAGCTACCGCAGTACGGGCCACCGACCGGCCGCCAACGGCATCGCTCCTCTTCCACCGCCTGTTTAAGCCCCCGCCCGGAACCGGCAATCAAAGCGGGTCGACATCGTAGTGCACCAACAACTGCCTGAAGTAATGATACCCGTACATTTCCCGGTGCACCGCATGCACGATTTCCCGTACCGGCGCCACCGAAGCGGTACTCTCTATCTTGAGCACGATTTTTTTGAGGTGGAACGTCTGGATACGTGTTACGGGCGGCGTAACCGGCCCGAGCACCCGGTCGCCCAGGCGGCTGCGCAACTTGTCGGCATACACCGCCGAAAGCTGGTTAAGCGCCCCTTCGTTGCGCGAGCGGAGCACAATCACAATGAGCCGGTAGTAAGGCGGGTACCGGAACATGCTCCGCTCGGCCAGTTGCAAATCCACCATTTCGCGGTAAGCGAAGCGGGGAACAAGCCGCACGATGGGATGCTCCGGCTGCGAGGTTTGCAACACCACCGTGCCGTGACCGGTTTTCCGGCCGGCGCGCCCGCTTACCTGCACCATCAACTGGAACGCCCGCTCGTGCGAACGGAAATCGGGAAAGCCCATCAGGCTGTCGGCATTGAGGATGCCTACCACGCTCACGTTGCCGAAGTCGAGCCCTTTCGACACCATCTGGGTACCGATAAGTATTTGCGTCTTCCCTTTCTCGAAATCGGTGATAATCCGTTCGTAAGCGGTACGGGTACGGGCGGTGTCCATGTCGAGCCGTTCCACCGTTACACCCGGGAAAAGGGCGGCGACCTCCTCCTCCACTTTCTCGGTACCGAACCCCATCATCCGGAAATCCGCACCTTTACAATCCGGACAAATTTGCGGCAACCGGTACGTATATCCGCAATAATGGCAGGTAAGCTGGTTTTTGGATTTATGATACGTAAGGCTTACGTCGCAATTCACGCACCGGGGAATCCAGCCGCATGCCGTACATTCGAGCATCGGCGCGAATCCGCGCCGGTTCTGGAACAGGATGACTTGCTGCCCGGCAGCCAGCGCCTCCGTTATTTTTTCGGAAAGAAGGGGGGAAAAAAGCGTGTCTTTCATCTTTTTTTTCCGCCTCAGTTCCTTTATGTCGACGGTAAGTATCTCGGGCAACGCCAGTTCCTCGTACCGGGTAGCGAGCTCCACCAGCCCGTATTTCCCGCCCAGCGCATGGTAATACGAGTCGACCGACGGCGTAGCCGAGCCCAACAAGGTTTTGGCTCCGTGCATGCCGGCCAGCACGATGGCCGCATTCCGGGCGTGATAGCGGGGAGCCGGGTCTTGCTGTTTGTACGACGGCTCGTGCTCTTCGTCGACAATCACCAGCCCCAAATCGCGGAAAGGAAGGAAAACCGACGAGCGCACCCCCAACACCACCGCCGGTTCGTCCGAACGGAGCAGTTTGTTCCATACCTCCACCCGCTCGTTATCGGAGAATTTGGAATGATATACCAGCAAGCGGTCGCCGAAAACGGCGGCCAGCCGCTCCGTAATCTGGGTGGTAATCGCAATCTCGGGCAGCAGGTACAATACTTGCCGCTTCAATCGCAGGGTTTGTTCGATAAGGTGGATGTACACTTCGGTTTTGCCGCTCGAAGTAACTCCGTGCAGCAAGCAAACGTCGTGGGTTCTGAACGAATCGAGGATAGCGGCATACGCCGTACGTTGCGGGAGCGAAAGCGGTTTGGGAGGCTCGGTACGGCATACGGCGAACTGCAACCGACCCACCACCTTGTCGTAACATTCCAGTACGCCCCGTTTAAGCAGGCCGTTCAATACGGCTGCCGAGGAACCGCTCTTTTCCAGCAGTTCTTTTTTGGATACTTCGCGGGCAAGCACCGGATGGAGGGCATGCGACAAATCGAGGAATGCAACGAGCAACAGCTCTTGTTTCTTGGCGCGCGACAGGGAATCGAACACCGGCCGCAGGGATTCTTCCGCCCGGTAGGCGGCTCCCAACCGCACGAACGGCTCGGTTTTGGGCACGAACCCTTTTTTCATTTCCTCGCTCACTTCCACCGCCCCGAGCGTGATAAGCGACGACAGCACCGGAACCAGGTTTTTAATCCCGGTGCGTTTTTCCAGCTCCGAAACCGAAATCGCCGCGAAACCGCCCAGCACGTCGAGTACCGCCTGCTCGTTTTTCTTCAGCGGCGCCGACGCTTCGAAATCGGCCAGGACCGACACGGTGGTTTCGCTTTCGAGTTTAAGCCCGGAAGGGAGGGCGGCTTTGTATACCTCGCCCAATTTACACAAATAATAATCGGCAATCCATTGCCAGAAGCGCAACTGGGGGCGCCGGAGCACCGGCTCGGTATCCAGTACGGCGTAAATCTCCTTGGTTTCGAAAGCCGGGTCGGGCGCCTGGTCGTGCAACCCCGTTACCACGGCCGTGTAATACCGCTTCTTCCCGAAATGAACGATTACCCGGCACCCCACGGCAATACCCGCCTGCAAATCGGCGGGCACCCGGTAGGTATAGGTATTTTCCAGCGAAAGAGGCAGTATTACGTCTGCATACATGGCCGTTAAAATAAGATGGCGGCATTCACCGACCAGCCGCGGCTCTTGCCGTACACGCCGCCGTCTTTCATCGCCTTGTAATCGTCGGTAAGACCCAATCCGTAGATAAAGCCTACCTGGAGGTGGCTCAATACTTCCACCCCGGCGCCGAAGTTCAGGCCGGCACCGAAGTTACGGGCTCTCAACTGGTCGCCTACGGAATGGGGAATGTCCCAGAATTTATCGCCTCCTACCCGGAAGCTCACGTACGGACCGGCCGCCAGGTACGGTTTCACCAACGGAAGCCCGATTTTCCATTTCAGGTTCACCGGTACGTCGAGGTAGCTGGTTTTCATGGTTTCGTTCAACGTTTCCACGCCCCGCTGCGAGTACAGAATCGCCGCATCCAACCCGATACCGACCACGGGCAATTTCATCTCTACCATCGGCCCGATGTTGAAGCCGGTTACGTTATCGGAGTTCATTACGTCTTTACTGATGGATACCTTGGATATGTTAGCGCCTCCCTTGATACCGAATCTTACTTGGGCGCCGGCCGGAACAGCCAGCAAAGCCGATACGGCTACGATAGCCGCCACTGCGAATTTCTTCATCTTGGTTCTGTTTTTAGAGTGTTTACGGATGCAAATAAACACACTTTTTACGGAATACACAACTCCGTACCCGTAAACGAAGAAAGCGGCACGGGGCAGGCATACCGCCGGGCTCGCCCGGTCGGGCGGGGGAAAAGAATCGTACAGATACCGGAAACGGCTTCCGGAAAAGCGCCTCACAGCCGTACAGGCGGCGAAAGCCTACCTGTTACGTTTATGCCAGAGCAGCACGACACAGCCATCGGCCTCCAACCGAAGATGCGCGCCTTTCACTACGGCTGTACCGTAAATCGGCTCCGCATCGGTATATTCACCGGTATGAAGCGCTATTTCGGCCGGCCGGGAGCGTTTGTTCACCAGCACGGTGAGCAGGTAATCGCGGCTCTGCATGGAACGCATCAGCACATCCGGTTCCGCCCGGGTAAATGCGGCCGGACTCCGGGCGATGACTTCGCGGCATTCCTCTCCGTAAAATTTTATCAGCGGAGCCATATCCCGGTGATAACCGCCCAACCCCACTAAGGAGGGTATCCACAGCACTTCTCCCTTGCCGTAGGTATTCCGGGTGGCTACCACGTCGCCCCGGTCGGTGAGTTCCGGCCGGGCTGTGCCGGGTACCAGTATGCCGCGCCACAGATGCGCCGGCAACGTTTCGCCTAACAAGAAGTAGTTACCGGCCACTTTGAATTCGCTTACTTCGGCGCCGAAACACGAAGCGAGCGGAAACGGCTGCATAAAAAGGCAGCGCATACCTTCGTCGTAAAAGCCGCTCAAGCCGGTAACGATTAATTTACCTCCTTTCCGCACGAACGATTCGATATGCGGCCAGCATTCCGAAGGCAACGACACCGTATTCGGGAGTACGGCGATGCGTCTGGCGGCATCTTCCCAATCGAAAAAAGCCATATCCGTTACCTCGGGGGTAACGCCCCAGGCAGCAAGCGCCTCATAGGTAGCCGCCAGCGACTTCATCACGGCGGATGCCTGCCGCCCTGCTTCTTCCGGCTTTACCGTATCGGCATTGCGCCGCTGGATGCGGATGGAAGGGATATTGTAAAGCAACGTAACGGAAGGGCGTACCGGTTCGAGTTCGCGGAAAACGGCTCCGTAACGTTTCCATGTGCGGGCCACCCGGGCCGCTTCCTGCAACCGGTCGGACGGTTGTCGCCGGAAATCGAGCAAGCCCCACTCGCCCGCCTCCATCACGGATGCACGCGGATTAAGCGTCCAGAAAATAATCCCTTCCGCCCCGGCAGCCACCGCAGTCCAGAGATATTGGGCCGTATGCGAGGCCGTAGGGCAATACGGTACATTTCCGCTGGCTGTAACGTTTCCCCCTTGCAGCTCCGTTATCCAAAACGGATTTCCGAAGGCATTATTCCGAATCATATCCGACATAAGCGAAACGCCCAAGGGATATTCTTTTTCTTCGAACATCCCGAAATGCCAGCTCAAATGAAACGAGGCTCCCAGGGACGTGAGAAAAGCGGAATAGGCTTTGAAATCGTAATCGGGCAACGTACCGAGGATTTGATGCGGGTTGATATGCCGGCAACGGCCCGGGTCGAGCCGTTCCACCAACCGGGCGATATGCTCCAGATACCACGTAGTATAATAAGTAAGGAACTCTTCTTGTGTGAAATCGGCCTTTAGGTACCTGTTCTTCTCTTTTTCCACAGGCGTTCGCTTCGTTATCCATTCGGCGTAGACTTCCTGTGCCAGGTCGGTCATCTCCACCCGCGTACCTCCTGTTCCGGGTTCGTTTTGCAACACCCACGTCCACAACGACGCATAGTGTCTGAAATGCGATACCACAGCGGTAATATACGCATCGATTTCCTGTAAATGGGCTTTCGAACGGGGAAATTTAAAGCCTCCTACGTCGGTTAGCTCGTCGGTTACGGGGAACAAGGTGGCAAAGAGGCGTATACCGTATTTTTCCGCCGTCCGGAACGCTGTGTCGTAAAGGGTAAAATCCCACTTGCCGCCGGAAAACATGTGCGACCCGAACATCCGGATACGGGCTACCGTCATTCCGTTCCGGTGCGCTATCCGGAAAAACTCCTCTATATCCGCAGCTGTTTGCCCCGGCTCGATAAAAATCTGAACGCCGACGGCGGGCACTTCGCATCGTTGCCCCCACAGGTGGGTCGCCCCTGCCAGGAAGGCGAATACCAATAACCATTTTTTCATTTGCTTCGTGTTTTTAAATTTCTTCCGCCGTTCCGGCCGGTTCGTTTCCGCATGGCGCTCCGGGTTCGTTCCCTCGCCGGGTAAAAACCGCCGCACTCCGGTTTCCGTACTTGGCTATCTGCAAAAATAGCGAAGTAAGCAGCCTTTTACTGACACGGATTAATCAAATGCTGACAGAGACTTTTCAACCCTCCGTTTCACCGGATTACGACAGGATTTGAAAGAAATGTGATAGGATACGAACCGGATGTTCCTTACTTTTACCCCGGATTCACTCCACCGCATAAAACGGTTACGCTACGTCCGGCTTTTCCGGTTTCCGGCTTTTCCGGGCGCCGCCCGTTACTTGCGGCTCGCTGTATGGAGCGGCTTCCGTACCGGAAAGGAAGAAGAGGCGACCCGATTGGCGGCTGCCGTACTCCCGGATACCCGACGACACTGATTTTAAAAACAGATAATCCATGAAAAAATTACTCGTTATCTTACTT
Organism: Parabacteroides sp.; assembly: GCA_048468815.1. Classification (GTDB taxonomy): domain Bacteria; phylum Bacteroidota; class Bacteroidia; order Bacteroidales; family Tannerellaceae; genus Parabacteroides_B. The sequence goes on along the minus strand of DBGBSM010000209.1, from coordinate 2,011 downwards.
TGTACCGTCTGGTCGGCAGGCGGAATCGCCACCGCCCAACGTCCGGCTCCCCAGCCCCGGAAAGTACAAAACGTGATCCTGATGATCGGCGACGGAATGGGATTGGGACAAGTGGCCGCGCTGATGATCGAAAACCAGTACCGGCCCACCGCTTTCGACCGGGCCCAATACACGGCCATTTGCAAAACGTACTCGGCCAATAACCGCGTAACCGATTCGGGCGCGGCGGCAACGGCTATGGCTACGGGCCACAAAACCGACAACAGCCGCATCGGTACGCTTCCCGACGGGAAAGCGGTGGTAAACCTGACGGAAATGGCCAAAGCCAAGGGGCTCGCTACCGGTATCGTGGTAACTTCGCACTTGGCGGATGCTACGCCCGCCGGATTCATAGCGCACACCGCCGACCGCCACGACAGTGACGAAATCGCCGCCGCTTATGCGGATTTTCCCGTAGACGTGGCGGTAGGCGGAGGACGCCGTTTTTTCGAAAAACAAGCAAACGGTGTCGACGGAATAGCCCGGTTGCAGGCCGCTGGATATACCTATGCCGCTACGCCCGAAGCGTTTTACGCCGTTAACCGCACGCCGGTTATCGGACTCTTTGCCGACAACTATATGGAACCGGCTGCCGGGCGGGGTGAAAATTACCTGGAACGCGCTACCGAACATACGCTTGCCTTGCTGAGCCGGAATAAAAAAGGTTTTTTCGTTATGATAGAAGGTTCGCAAATCGACGGCGCTTGTCATAAAAACGATATCCGGCAGATGTTGGGAGAAATGCGCGATTTCGACCGGGCCGTTAACCGGGCGTTCGATTTCGCCGATAAGAATCCGGGCACGTTGGTTGTCGTCGTGGCCGACCACGAAACCGGCGGCCTGACCATCGTATCGAATAACCGCGATTTTACGGCAGCCGAAAGCGGCATCGAATACCGGTACAGCACCACCGGCCATTCGGGAACGCCTGTTGTAGCATACGCCTACGGTGCCGGGGCCTACCATTTCAGCGGCGTCATGCAGAATACGGATATTTTCCGGCTGGTGAAAGCGTTGTTGATCGAACCTTAATACCTGACAAAAATCGATTCCAAAAAAAGAACAAAAGAGAAGAAAGAAAACAAGCCATTACCTACTCAATCCTGAAAAACACCGGCCTCACCGTATGGAACCCCGGGCCTCAGTGAGAGAGCGTAAAGAAAATGGTACGGAGCGAACGCCCGGAAGGCCACGCTGTTTGAGCTCCTGTAAGGAGCGAGTTCGGGGCCTTCAGTGAGTGGAGTGCCATTTTTAGCGAACGAGCGTTAGCCCTTGAACTTTCTTTGTTTCGTTTCTTTGGTTCAAGCCAAAGAAATGAAAACCCGCCGTGGTAACGGCCTAAACCGGCCTGGTAAGGAGAAAAGCCAGCCTTCGCAAAAAAAGCCTTTTCTACCTTTGTTTCTTTCAGCGGAAAGAAACAAAGCTGTCGGCAGACGCCCTCGCGGCGAGCGAAGAAAACCCGCCATACCCGTTTTTCCGTACCCGTATTCCGGTATAAACTACTCCTTCGCGATTTTATAATAGTAATTACGCACCTCTTTCCACTTATAGTAAGGAGCCGTATCGCTCGCAAGCGGAATCGTTACTTCCCGCTCGTTCAATAAAAACTTAACCAGTACCTCTCCCCCGGCATTCCGGTAAAAAATCCACTGGATATTCCCGGCCATCGGGGTTATCCGGAAATCGACCCAGCTATTTTCCACCTTTTCCGGATCGGGTTCGATACGGCAAGCACCTTCCAACCGCATCAGGGCGGCCAAGGGCATCAACCCTTCCCCATGCCCGAAACGCAAGTCGGCCACCACCGTACCACGCGATACCGACTTTTCGGCGCAAGCGAGAAAATCGAGCAGCAAAGGTTTGGCGATAGCCGTAGCCAGCTCGCCGCCCAACGCCGACGGCCCTTTACGCAAGTACTGATTCAGGTTCTGGAGGCGCCACAAAGAGTAAATTTCATCGTCGGTAAAAACAC
>DBGBSM010000208.1:0-2454 GCA_048468815.1 Parabacteroides sp. | reverse complement strand
CTAATGGTTTAATGTTCATAATCCTTGTTGTTTTTATTATTACGTTATAAAATTGTTTTTATCGTCGAGAACCGGCGTTCACGCTTACTTCCTTGCGAATAACATGCCAAACCGCAGAGAACGCTCCTTCCTGCCATTTTTGCGCTGTCAGTGCGCGATATTTTTTCAGTTATCCTGTCAAGTTGACGTATGAAATAAAAAAAGAAAATGTTCGCGTGTCATTCCGTTCTTGCCTGATAGCTCCCTAATAAACCGCCGAACCGGTTTATTTGTTCATCATCCTGCTGGGAATAAACGGCAAACCCAGTGAAAAGGCCTGTCCGGCAGTTACAGGCCGGGGGCTTTTTCGCTGGGTTCGTACGGATGCGGTATAAAACTTTAGTTGAACCGGTACGGTTGCACTTTATTTACCAGGTGCCGTTTTGTGTACATAACGTATTGGTTTGTAATTCTTTTTCGGGAATCGGTAAATAATAATGGCGTTCTTTGTCGAAATACGAGTAACGCAACGGGTCGGCATTTTTCAAGGTTTCTTCCAGCAATCCCCATCTCCGTAAATCGTAAAAACGCTCTCCTTCCCTGAAGAACTCGATGGCCCGTTGATGCATCAGTTCGTTCTTTACCGAAACTTTATCGCGGGCGCCGGCATAAGGAGGCAGGTTTCCGCCGCGGGTACGGATCCGGTCGATGTAACCGATAGCCGCATCCGTATTTCCGTCGAGCTCCAGGGCGCATTCGGCCAGCAGCAACAAAACGTCGGCATAACGCATGGCTCGTTCGTTCGTATATGACGGCTCTGTTTCTACCTCCCGGGTACGGCTGGTAGAATGTTGGTATTTCAGTACCCAGTATTGTTTTATTTCTGCGGGGGTAAGTACATCCTGGATAGGCTGCTGATAATACATGCAACCTGGATAATCCCAGGCTACCGAAGTTATGGCCCGGTAATCCGGTTGTCCGTCGACTCTTTTTTCCTGCAAGAACAAATCGAGCATCGGTTGGCTTACCGTAGCCATAAACCAGCCGCCTACGCTGCCGGCTGCATATTCTACCGCAAGGGTCATCGATTGTGCCGAATTGGCCTGTTCGCCATTGTCCCAGAGATCGGTACCGCCCGCACTGTCGAAAAGTATTTCGAAAATACTTTCCGAATTGTATTCGTGTTCTTCGTCGAAATTCCAGGTATAGTCGTCGACCAGCTTGTACGAATAAGGAGCTTGGGTTAATGGCTCCAATACCTCTTTTGCCTGTTGCCATTGTTCGGTATATACATACAGCTTCCCTAAAAAAGCATACGCGGTTCCTTGAGTAGGTTTGCCTTTTTCATTGGAGAGCGGAAGGAGAGGGGCGGCCGCTCTGAAATCCTTTTCAGCCTGCGCATATACGTCGGTTTGCGGTGATTTGGCGATAGGAAAGGTGCCCGGATCTTGCGAAGCCTCCAGCCGGATCGGTACATCTCCGAACTCTTTTGCCAGGAAGAAGTAATACAACCCCCTCATAAAATACACTTCGCCCTGGGTTTTGTTTTTGAACTCATCGCTGAAATCCTTTTTTTCCAATTCCTGCAAAATCAGGTTACACCTGTAAATTCCGGTGTAAAACTCTGCGAACATGTTACTGACTGCCGTATTGTTGATGCTGTTCGTGAACATATGCAATGTATAAATGTCGTCGACACCGGTGCGAAACAACATATCGTCGGCCCGGCAGAGCCTTATCATCAAGCCTCGCGTACCGTAATAACCGCAATTCCATATTTTTAAAGGAGTATAGCAGGTTGTTAGCGCCTGGGTAAAATCTTTTTCCGTTTTCCAGAAAGTCTCGGATGTAGTTTGATTCGGGTTCGTGGTATCCAGCTTGTCTTCGCAAGCGGTAAAAAAGGCGAACACAGAAGCTACGGCGATGTATTTTATCAGCTTTTTCATACTCGTTCGTTTTTAAAATGAAACATTTGCACCTAACATGAATATCCGGTTCGACGGATAAACGAAATTGTCGAATCCCCGCGAAGTAGCGTTCGAGCTTCCGTTTACATCGGGCGTATATCCACTGTAACCGGTAATAGTAGCCAGATTTTCCATATTCACATAGATTCTTACCTGCTGGAGCAGGTCGTGCAACAAACTCCGCGGGAATGTATAACCTATTTGCAGACTCCTGATGCGGAAAAACGAGCCGTTTTCGAGGAACCGGTCAGATTGCGGGTTGTTGTTATTGTTCGGGTCGTTCCAGTCTAACCGGGGTATCGAAGCGCCCTGGTTTTCCGGAGTCCAATAATCCAGGGTACTGCGAAGAAAATTTGTTCCTTTGTCTACGCTTTCCAGGTCGAGCCGGGTACCGTTGTAAATTTTATTTCCGAATACGCCTTGCAGTCCGAGTATGAAATCGAAATTTTTATACCCGGCATTCAGGTTCAGTCCCATCGTGAATTTCGGGAACGGACTGCCGCAATAC
>DBGBSM010000207.1:0-6952 GCA_048468815.1 Parabacteroides sp. | reverse complement strand
GCTACGGCCTTTCCGTATAATTTGAGACAATACTCCAGCACGAACGGACTCTCCAATAGCGCCATCCTGTCGATGTGCCAGGACAAAGACGGCTTTATGTGGTTCGGCTCGTGCGAAGGGGTGAATCTGTTCGACGGGCTGAACTTCCGGTTATACAATCCGGCCGATAAAAAAAACCTGTTATCCGGCAACATCATCGAAAGCATTCTCGAAGCCGAAGACCATATTTTGTGGATACAAACCAATTACGGACTCGACCGGCTCGACAAACAGCACCGAACCGTACACTCTTTCCGGCAATTCAAAGGAAAAAACTGGGTGGTAAAAAATAGGGCTAACGCTATTTTCGTAGTAAACAGCGACCATTGCATCTACTATTATTCGCCCGCCGAACAGGCTTTCCGGGCCATCCGGGTAGACGGACTGGTGGCCGATAACATTATAGAAGCCGCCATCGACAAAAAAAATATCCTGTGGATATTCATGAAAAACGGCCGTCACCTGAGCCTTTCGATTCGTTCCGACGCCGACGGGAACGTAACGTTGATACCCGAAAACCGGTTCCGCGGCAAAGAAAAAATGGTTTGGTGCTGTTACGACGAAAACACATTTTACTTCGTCGACGACAAACATGCACTTTACGAATACGACCCGATGAATAACAACTCGTATTACATTTACGACATTTCCGGCGAAGTAAAGCGATACGGCGAAATATCGTCGATTATCCGGCATAAAGGCGATTACTTTATCGGGTTCAAATCGAGCGGGCTCATCGTATTGCAACACACGCCCGAGTCGAAAGAGCGGTTCGCGAAATACGACGTAGCCATCAAATCCGGCATTTTCTGTCTCGCCAAAGACAAATTCCAGGACGTGATTTGGGTGGGAACCGACGGGCAGGGAGTATATATGTACTACAACGACTCGCACACCCTGCGTACCACGTTGCTGAGAGACTTGCCGTACCGGCTGAACAAACCGATCCGTACATTTTATATCGACAACGACCATACCTTTTGGATAGGTACGAAAGGCGACGGCATCGTAAAAATCGAGCAGTACGACATAGCCGCCGGTAAAGGAAAAAATCCGGTGCAATTCCTCACGGGCAACAGTTCGCTGAAAAGTAATTCCGTTTATACCATCGTTCCCGGCAAACAGGATATGTTATGGATAGGCAGCGAAAACGGCCTGAACTATTATTCTTATAAAACGAACCGGATAGAAACCGTCGAAATAGAAGGACGCAGCAAGCCGTTGCGGTACGTGTTTTCCGTATGCGAGCCGAACGATACCACCCTTTGGATCGCTACCGTAGGCGAAGGTATCGTAAAAGCCCGGCTGGGAGGTACGCCAGCTAAACCGGTATTGAAGGAAGATACGACTTTCGTATTCGACAACGGGGTGATTCCCTCGAACTACTTTTTTACGTCGTATCAGGAAAACGATTCCGTTATCTGGTTCGGAAACCGGGGATACGGCGCCTATAAAATCAATACCTTTACGAACGAAATCGAAGTATTCCGGTTAAACGAAGCAGACGAAAGCCAAACCCTGAACGATGTGTTTTCCATCTGGAAAAATAAAGAAGGGTATTGGTTCGGCACCAGTTACGGCCTGGCGCGGATGTACGGCGACAACAGCCGGTATGTAATCGACGAAACGAACATTTTACCTAAAAACGTGATACACGGCATTTTGCAAGACGACTACAATAACCTGTGGCTAAGCACGAACCGGGGCCTGCTAAAATTCAACATGTCCGACAACACCTTCCAGACGTACTGGAAGCAAAACGAACTCCAGGTAACCGAATTCAGCGACGGCGCCTACTTCAGGCACCGTGCGTCGGGAACCTTGTTTTTCGGCGGAATCAACGGATTCGTCACCGTTTCGGTAAACGGGTTACCCACCGAAGACTATCAGCCCGCCATCCAATTCGGCAACCTGTCGATTTTCGGTAAAGAATACAACATCAACGACTTCGTAACGACCGAAAACAACGAAAAAAGCATTACCCTGAATTATAAGCAAAACTTTTTCTCCCTGTCGTTCACCGCGATAGATTACATCAACGGAAACGATTATACCTACCTGTACAAATTGGCCGAACTGAGCGATATATGGATCGACAACGGTTCGTCGAATTCCGCCTCGTTCACCCATATTTCCCCGGGAAAATATACCCTGCTGGTCAAGTACCGGAATAACATCACCGGCAAGGAAAGCCCGGTACAATCGCTCGTTATCCGCATCTCGCATCCCTGGTACCGAACCGTCGCAGCGTACGTTATTTATGCGTTGCTGGTTTTAGCCATCTGCTACTCAGCCATCCGCATGAGTATCAAATGGTACCGGATGAAAAAAGAGAACCTTATCGAAAAAATGAGCCGGCAACAACGGGAAGACGTTTTCGAATCGAAACTGCGTTTCTTCACCAATATCACGCACGAACTGTGCACCCCGCTCACGTTGATATACGGCCCTTGCGAAAAGATTATCGCCCATACTGGCGCCGATACGCATATACTGAAATACGCCACCCTGATCAAACACAATGCAGAGAAGCTCAACACGCTGATTTCGGAGCTCATCGAGTTCAGGCGGCTGGAAACCGGACACAAAAAAGCGGAAATCAGGCGTTTTTCCGTATCGGAACTGGCCCGGAACATAGCCGACCCGTTTACCGAACTCACGGCCGAGAAGCAAATCGACTATAAACTGACCATCGCGGAAAATCTTTACTGGAACTCCGATGCCGGCTGCCTGAATAAAATCGTTACGAACCTGCTGTCGAATGCGTTCAAGTACGCTTCGTGCCCGGGAAAAATACAAGTGAACGTGTATACGGAAGAAGAGAAGCTATATATCGCGGTTTCCAATACCGGTAAAGGTATCCAGGAAGAAGACATCTCCAAAATATTCGACCGGTATACCGTACTGGATAACCTCGAAGACCAGAACAGCCCGTATAAAACATCGCGCAACGGCCTGGGGCTGGCTATCTGCAACCACATGGTAAAACTGCTGGAAGGAGAAATAAAAGTAACCAGCGTGCCCGGTGAAGTAACCACCTTTACCGTAATCCTGCCCCGCCTCCGGGCCGAAGACGACGGCGATACGACGGAAGCGGCGGAAAATTTCGACAGCCCGTCGATAGCAGCCGTAGCGGAAAACGAGGCCGCTACGCTTCCGGTTCCCGAAACCGCCCGCCCCGATTACGACAAGAACAAACAAACGGTTATGATTATCGACGACGACACGTCGATGTTGTGGTTCGTTACCGAAATTTTTACCGGCAAATACAATGTGATACCGGTAAACGACCCGAAAGACGTCGTCACTTTATTGGAAAAACAATGGCCCGACCTGATTATTTCCGATATTATGATGCCCGGTATCGACGGCATATCGCTTGCCGCCCAGCTAAAAGGCGACCGCTTGCGCAACCACATTCCGCTGATTCTTCTGTCCGCTAAAAACACGGCCGAAGACCAGGTAAAAGGAATCGAATCGGGAGCCGAAGCCTACATAACCAAGCCCTTCAGCGTACAATACCTCGAAAAAGTAGCGGAACGGCTTATCCGGCGGAAAGAAGAACTGAAGCGCTATTTCGCGTCGCCCGCAAGCGCCTTCGAACTGAACGAAGGAAAACTCACCCACGAGGAAGACAAAAAATTCATGGAAAAAGTGTACGGGGTTATCGAGTCGAACCTGGCCAACCCGGAGCTTTCCGTCGAAATCGTAAGCTCGGCCTTAGGATACAGCAGCCGCCAGTTTTACCGGCGGATAAAAGAAATTACCCCGAAAAAGCCGGCCGACCTGATCAAGGATTACAAATTAGAGGCGGTACGGAAACTATTAATCGAAACAAACCTGTCCGTAGACGAAATCATGGACCGGACGGGATTCGTGAACCGGGGGAATTTTTTTAAGATATTCGCCCAACGATTCGAAACCACTCCGAGAAAGTACCGGGAACAAATGCGTAAAAATGTAACGGATAACCCGGCCGGCCTTCCGTAAATTTCCGGGAAAACTGTATTTTTTCCGGTGTACTGTGCGCCGATTCGTACATCTTTGTCGCAAAATAGTACCCTACCCGGACGAATAAGCCGCTAAATTCGCTACCGGAATAATCCGCAACGAATGATAAATCAATCCGTATGAACCTGCAAATAGTAAAAAGCGCCCTACTGGCGCTGCTTCCTGCGGCCGGTTTCGCAAAAGCCCCGGACAAACCCAACATCGTGGTTATCCTGGCCGACGACCTGGCCTCGAACGAACTGAGCTGCTACGGCGGACAGAACCTGCAAACCCCCAACATCGACCGGATAGCCGATGAAGGCATCCGGTTTACCAACAACTACGCCTCGTGCGCCATGAGCGTGCCCATCCGGGCCTCGCTGTACACCGGATTGTATCCGGCCAGGCACGGCTCGTACCAGAACCACAAAGCATCGTACCCCGACATCAAGAGCATCACCCATTACCTGCCGCAAGCCGGCTACCGGGTAGGGCGCGCCGGAAAAACCCACACGGTGCCCCGCCAGGTATTCGATTTCGAGAAAGTGCCCGGATTCGAAGAAAACTGCGTTTCGTATACCGCTTATTATACCGTCGACGGCATACGCGAGTTCATACAACGCGACGACAACCCGTTCTGCCTGTTCGTTTGCAGCATCCACCCGCATGCACCGTGGAGCTGGGGCAACCCGGAAGAATTCGACGCCGACAAGCTGGTACTGCCGCCCAATTGCGTAGACAACGAAGGCACGCGCACGCTGTTCAGGCGTTTCCTGGCCGAAATCCGGGCGCTGGATAACGAAGTGGGCTCGGTATGGAACGTACTGGAAGAAACGGGGAAGTTAGACAATACCTTAATTATCTTCCTCGGCGAGCAAGGCCCCCAACTACCCGGCGGCAAATGGACGTGCTGGGATTACGGGCAACACAGCGCCCTGGTAGCGCGTTATCCGGCGCGGATAAAGGCTAAAAGCACCACCGACGCCATCGTGCAGTACGAAGACATCGTGCCTACCCTGATGGACGTGGCCGGCGGAGGCGAAATAGACGGAATAGACGGGAAGAGCTTTATGCCGGTGCTGTACGGAAAGAAAAAGAACCACCGCCCCTATGCCTACGGCATCCACAACAATATCCCCGAAGGAACGGCTTACCCGATACGCAGCATCCGCGACAAACGGTACAAACTGATTCTGAACCTGCTGCCCGAGGCCGGGTATTTCGAAAAACACCTGATGAACCTGAAAAACGACCGGAGCGTATGGGCGAGCTGGATAGAAAGCACGAAAACCGACGAACGGGCGAGGCGTTTCGTAAACCGGTACGTGAAACGTCCCGCCGTGGAATTTTACGATACGCAGAACGACCCGTGGGAAATGCATAACCTGGCGGGAGAAAAGAAATACGCCGGGCGCATCGCCCGGATGCAATCCGAGCTGGAAAAATGGATGCACCAACAAGGCGATACGGGAGCGGCGATGGATGTGGAAATAAAGAAAAAGCCATGAACAGGAAAGCTTCCTTGTTAGCGGCCGGCCTGCCAGTACTGGCAGCCGCCGCCACGTTGCCGGGCCAGGCGCAAACCGGCCGGGAACTGCCGCCCAACATCATCGTAGTACTCACCGACGACATGGGATACGGCGACATCGGAACCTACGGCGGCAAGTTCATCCCCACACCGAATATCGACCGCATGGCCGAAGAAGGGCTGAAGTTCGACCGCTATTACAGCGCCTCCCCCATCAGTTCGGCCGCCCGTTGCGGACTGATTACCGGGATGTACCCGGGTAAGTGGCATATCACTTCGTACCTGCAAACCCGGGCAGGGAACAAATCGGCCGAAATGGCCGACTACCTCGACCCGGAAGCGCCCACGCTACCCAAAGCGATGAAAAGCGCCGGCTACAAAACCGGTCATTTCGGGAAATGGCATTTAGGGGGCGGACGGGATGTAACGGACGCGCCGCCGTTCGGGCTGTACGGCTACGACGAGTACAGCAGCACGTACGAAAGCCCCGACCCTGACCCGCTGCTTACCGCCACCCACTGGATCTGGTCGCCGAAAGACAGCATCAGCCGGTGGAACCGCACGGCCTACTTCGTAGATAAAACGCTCGATTTCCTGAACAGGCATCGCGGCGAGCCGTGTTTCGTAAACCTCTGGCCCGACGATATGCATACGCCCTGGGTGGGCGATGCCGAACAGCAACGCATCTTCCCCGACGGCCAGGAATCCGAGAAGAACTTCCGCACCGTACTGGCCGAATACGACCGGCAAATCGGGCGGCTGCTCCGCGAAATCCGGCAGATGAACCTAACGAACAATACCATCGTGATTTTCACCAGCGACAACGGGCCGGCACCCAGTTTCCGCGGAAGCCGCGCCGGCAATATGCGGGGATGCAAAGCGTCGTTGTTCGACGGCGGCATCCGTATGCCGTTTATCATCTGGGATACGCAAGGCGAAATACCGGCCGGCCGAACCAACCGAACCACGTTATTGAGCGGGCTCGATTTATTCAAGAGCTTGTGCGCGCTGGCCGCCGCACCGCTGCCTGCCGGTTATCCGGGCGACGGCGCCGATATGAGCCGGGCGCTTACCGGAACGCCGCAAGAAAGGCATACGCCTCTTTTCTGGGAATTCCGGCGGAACGACAGCAAGGCTTTCCCCCGCCCGGCCGATAAAGACGTAAGCCCGAATATCGCCGTGCGGCTGGATAACTGGAAACTGCTGGTAAACCGCGACAGCACACAGGTTTTGCTGTACGACATGGAAGATAACCCGCGGGAAAACATGGAAGTAAGCGCCCGTTATCCCGAACTGGCATCGCGTTTAAAAAAGCTGGCGCTGGAATGGCGCGACTCGTTGCCCGAACTGTAACGCGCGCTTCTTGGCAGGCCGTACCCCGACACCGGGCGGAAA
>DBGBSM010000206.1:0-4990 GCA_048468815.1 Parabacteroides sp. | reverse complement strand
GTTGCAACAACGAGATTTCGCAAATCTTCGTGTTATACTCGGCAATCGACTGTCGCTCTTCCGCTTCCAGCAAGCTGTTCTGCGCTTCCCGCAGCTCGATGCCCGACAACTCCCCTAATTTATACCGTTCCAACGCAATCGAGTAATTTTCCTGCGCCGCTACCAGGTTTTCTTTTTCCAGTTTCCACAACTCCAGGTTATTCCGGTAAGCCATCCAGAAATTCGCCATATCCGCTTTCAGCGCCAGCTCCAACTCCTCGTAGCGGAGCTGCTGGTTACGAATCTGGATGCGTGCGTTGCGTTGCTCCCGCTTCCGGTTGAAGCCGTCGAAAATGTCGATACCCACCGTAAGGCCGTAGTTCAGCCCCAACCGTTTCTGCCAGTCGGTAGTACCGCTGCCGTACCAGTTCGCCGTATAGCCGTAGCCCGCATTCAGGCGCACGTACGGATAATTGCGGCTTTTGATTTTCCGGTAATCCAGTTCCGTGAGCGTACGGTCTTTCCCGCTGATAAGCAGGCTCACGTTATTGGTGAGGGTATGGTTCCAAAGCTCCGCTTCATCCAAGAACGGATTCGGCTTGATAATCGAATCGGGCACGTAAATAAACTGCTCCACATCGTCGAGCGCCATCAGTTGATTGAGGCGGATGCGCGACGTATGCACCGTTTCGAACTGCGTAATTAGCTTCGAGCTGTCGGCGTTGAAATCGACCTGCGCCTGCTGTAAGTCGAGCCGCGACATCGAGCCGATAAAGTACCGCTCTTCCACGATGCGGAGCCGTTCTTTCGAGAGACTCACCGCCGAACGCAGGTTCTTGAGCCGGATTTTCTGCCGGATCAGGTTGTAATATTCCGCCGCCAGCGATGCCGCGAAATCCTCGATGGTAAGGCGCGTATTCAGCTCGCCCAATTGCTTGAGCTCCTTCAGGCGCGCATATTCGGCCTGGATGCCGAACCCGTCGAAAATCGTCCAGTTCAGGTTGAGCCCCACGTTCGCCGCTTCCGAGTTCACTCCCGTCGTTTTCTCGCGCGTGCCGTCGGAAAGTTTCCGGCGCGTATCGTCGACGTTGCCGGTAAAGCCGCTGCTCAAATCCAGCGTAGGCAGGTAACCCGCATTCCCCAACGTCGCGTTGTTGTCGGTTATCTGCTGCTCGTTCTTCACGATGCGGATGGAATAATTCCGCTCCAGCCCCGTTTCCAGGCACTTGCGCAGGCTGTACGGCTCCTGCGCCTGCAACGGATGCAAAGAAAAAACAGCCGCCGCACAAGCCACCCCGGTATAAATCGCTTTTATCATGCTTCCTTCTTGTTTTTCTGGTTCGTGGAAATAAAACTATACATGGCCGGAACGATAAACAACGTCATCAAAGTGGAAACAATCATACCCCCCACTACCGCCACGCCCATCGCGATACGTCCCTGCGCTCCTTCACCCGAAGCGTATACCAAGGGCACGATACCGAGGATAGTCGAGATACTCGTCATCAGAATCGGGCGCAACCGCTGTACCGAAGCCGAATGAATCGCCTCGCTCTTGCTTACCCCCGCCGATTGCCGCTGGTTGGCGAATTCCACGATGAGGATACCGTTTTTCGCTACCAGCCCGATCAGCATGATAATTCCGATTTGGCTGAAGATATTCATCGTTACCCCCGAGTACGCCATAAATATCAACGCGCCCGCTATGGCCAGCGGCACGGTGAACATCACCACGAACGGGTCTTTAAAACTCTCGAACTGCGCCGCCAGCACCAGGTAAATCAGCACCAATGCCAATATCATGGCGAACATCAGGCTGTCGGAACTTTCGCGAAACTCTTTTGATTCGCCCGAGAGCGCGGTGCGGAAGCTCCCGTCGAGCGTTTCCTTCGCAATCCGGTCCATTTCGTCGAGCCCGTCGCCGATGGTGTACCCTTTGTTCAGCCCCGACGATACGGTGGCCGATACGAACCGGTTATACCGGTACAATTGCGGCGGCGCCACCGTTTCGTGCAATTGCACCAGGTTATCCAACTGAATCATCCCGCCGTTGTCGCTACGCACGTAAATCGACTTCAGGTCGAGCGGCGTGTTCCGCTGCTGCCGGTTGATTTCGCCTAAAATCTGGTACTGCTTCCCGTTCATATAGAAATAACCCATCCGCTGTCCGCTCAACGCATATTGCAATGTCTGCGCGATGTTCCGCGTACTCACACCCAGCAGCGACGCCTTGTCGCGGTTGATTTCGATACGCGTTTCGGGCTTGGTGAATTTCAGGTCGACGTCGGCCATCTGGAATACCGGGCTTTCGTTTACCTGCTGCATAAAAGCCGGCAGTTGCTCTTGCAGCTTTTCCAGGTTCGGCGCCTGCAACACATACTGCACCGGCATGCCTCCCCGGCGGCCGCCGAACGTGGATTGCTGCTGCACGAACGCCCGCGCTTTCGTTTCTTTCCGTACGGCCGCCGAAAGCGCGTCGGCTATTTCCATCTGGCTCCGTTCGCGGTCTTTGATATCCGGCAAAATCACGTTCGCAAAACCGTTGCTGCTCGACGAGCGCGCCATCGTGGCCTTCCGCTCGGGTGCGATGGAATCGGCGATATGGGCGATTTTATCGGTGTAATCGCGTAAATATTCGAATGTACTTCCTTGCGGCCCCGTCATCCGGATCGAAATCATCGAACGGTCTTCGAGCGGCGAAAGCTCCGTGGGTATCTTCTTCCACAAGAAATAAATAGAGAGCATCAGCAGCGCCACGATGGGAATCGCCCACCAGCGGCGGCGCAGGAATTTATCTAACAGGAAGGAGTAGCCCCGCGTCATCCCGTCGAAAAACGGTTCCGTCTTGGTATACAGCCATCCCTTCTTTTCGCGGTGCCGCAGCAGCTTGGTGCCCAACATCGGCGTAAACGTAAGCGCCACGAACGACGAGATAATCACCGACCCCGAAATCACGATGCTGAATTCCTTGAAAAGCCGTCCCGTCATCCCCTGCATAAATACGATGGGGAGAAACACCGATACCAGGGTAATCGTGGTGGAAACCACCGCAAAGAAAATCTCTTTCGAGCCCTCTATCCCCGCCGCTTTCGGCGCCATTCCCTTTTCGATGCGCACGTAAATATTCTCGGCCATCACGATGGCGTCGTCTACCACCAGCCCGATGGAAAGCACCACCGCCAACATGGTAAGCACATTGATGGAAAAACCGGAAAGATACATCACGAAAAAGGCGCCCACCAGCGAAACCGGTATCACGATAACCGGTACGAGCGTAACCCGCCAGTCGCGCAAGAACACGAAGATAATAAGCACCACCAACAAAAACGCCACGTAAATCGTTTCTTCCACCTCGTTGATGGAAGCGCGGATAAAGCGCGTATTGTCGTACATAATGCCCACTTCCACATCCTCCGGCAAATCTTTTTTCAACTGCTCGATACGCTTGTACGCCTCGTCGGCGATTTCGATGTGGTTCGCACCCGGTTGCGGAATAATTACGTTCATCACCATCGGCACCCCGTTGAGGCGAAGTGCGCTCCGCAAGTCTTCCGGCGCCAGCTCGGCGCGTCCGATGTCGCTGAAACGCACGATATTGCCGTTGTTTTCCCGGATAATCAAATCGTTGAACTCCTCTGCCGAGTGCATCAGGCCGAGCGTACGGATAGACAACTCGATGGTATTCCCCTCGATGCTGCCCGAAGGCAACTCCACGTTTTCCTTATCCACCGCGTTTTTCACATCGAGCGGCGTTACGCCGTAGCCCGCCATCTTTACCGGGTCGAGCCAGAGACGCATCGAATACCGTTTCTCGCCCCAGATATCGACCGAGCTTACATTCGAAATCGTTTGCAGCCGCTCTTTTACGGTGAGTTCGGCAATTTCGCTCAGCTCCATCAACGAGCGCTTGTTGCTTTGTATGGCAATCTGGATGATAGGCGAAGCGTCCGCATCGGCTTTCGACACCGTAGGCGGGTCGCAGTCGCGCGGGAGGTAGCGTTGCGCACGCGACACCTTGTCGCGCACGTCGTTGGCCGCCGTTTCCATATCCACGCTCAATTCGAACTCCACGGTGATACGGCAGCTTCCCTGGCTGCTCACGCTCGACAGCGAGCGTATGCCCGGAATCCCGTTGATATTCTGTTCCAGCGGCTCCGTGATCTGGTTCATCACCACATCCGCGTTCGCACCCGGGTAACTTACGTTTACGGTGATAATCGGCTGGTCTACACTGGGGAACTCGCGTACACCCAGGAAACGGTATCCGATGATACCGAACAACACGATAACCAAAACGAAAACGGTGGAAAGTACGGGGCGTTTGATGCTTAATTCGGAAATATTCATGTGTCAGCGTCCTCCGGGTTAGTACAGGTTATCGATGGTGACAGGGATGCCGGTGCGCAATTGCATGACGCCCGATATAATCAGCGTGTCGCCGGCCGAAAGTCCTTCGAGCACCTGGATATGCGACTCGGTGCGCAACCCCGTGGCTACGTCTACCGGCTCCGCTTTGCCGCTTTTATATAAGTAAACCCGGTTTTTTCCCATTTCGGGAATCAGCGCTTCGCTCGGGATGGCGATGGCGTCTTTGATTTCACGCCGGGTAATCTCCACCGACGTATACCTACCCGGCACGATGGATTCGCGCTCGTTCGGATAAATAGCGCGCACTTTCAGGGTACGCGTATCAGCGTCGACCTTCGATTCCACCGCATAAACCGTGGCCGCATGGTCTTCCATCAGCCCCGTGGGCCCTTCGATGCGGAATACGATGCGCGTGCCTTTTTTTACTTCCGACGAGTAACTTTCGGGAATGGAGAAGTCTATTTTAATCGGCTTGATTTTCGTAAGCGTGGCGATGCGCACCGTAGGCGAGGCATACGCGCCTTCGCTCACTTCGCGCAGCCCGATAATGCCGTCGAACGGAGCGCGCAACTCGGTTTGGGCGATGTTCGCTTTCACCAGGTCGATGTCGGCCATCAACTTCTCGTATTCGGTGGAAACCTGC
>DBGBSM010000205.1:0-2115 GCA_048468815.1 Parabacteroides sp. | reverse complement strand
GATTTAATACCTTGCGTAAAAAACTTTTCTCGGTTATGCAGGTTATGTTTATATATTTGCATATCGGTTTAAGCAATAGATTATGAAGAAGAAGAATTTCAGCGGGTTATTGGCGGCAGCGTGCCTGTTCCTGGCGGCTTGCAGTACGGTGCCTCTGACGGGCCGGAAACAGGTGTTGCTGGTGTCGGACCAGGATGTGGTGGCTTCGAGCCTGAAGCAATACAATCAATATATTAAGTCGAGTACGCTGTCGAATAATAAGGCGGCTACGGCGATGGTGGAACGGGTAGGGCGCCGTATCGCCGCCGCCACCGAACAGTATTTACGGAATAACGGGATGGCCAGCGAAATCAAGAACCTGTCGTGGGAGTTCCACCTGGTAAAAGACCCGCAGGTGAATGCATTCGCCATGCCGGGCGGCAAAATAGTGGTGTACGAAGGGTTGTTACCTTACGTCAGCAGCGACGACGACCTGGCTGTGGTGTTGGGGCATGAAGTAGCGCATGCAGTGGCCAAGCATTCCAACGAGCGGATGAGCCAGCAGATTTTAACGCAATACGGGGCGAATATCCTCGGGGCGGCGTTGAGTAATAAGTCCGGTGCGGTGCAGTCGGTGGCGAATACGGTATACGGGCTGGGCACGCAATACGGAGTGATGTTGCCTTTTTCGCGGCAGCACGAATCGGAGGCCGATTACATGGGCCTGGTACTGATGACGATGGCGGGCTACAACCCGGAGGCTGCGGTTCCGTTCTGGCAGAAGATGTCGGCGGGAAAAAGCGGCCGTACGCCGGAGTTCATGAGCACACACCCTTCGGATGCTACGCGTATCGCCAAGCTCAGGCAGTATTTGCCGGAGATGGCGAAATACAAGAAAAAATAAAAGTGTCGGAATCCCGGTTATCGGGGTTCTTAGTTGGGCACTCCGGAAGAACGGAGGGTGAGGAAAACCGAATTAAGCGGAAAAAAGGGTATATGTGAACTATTTTTCCTATCTTTATCGAACGCTTGAAAGTGCCCGGCGAATAGATGACACTGGACGTGTATGCGGTGCCTTGAATAGCACCGGCCTCATCGTATAAACAGCTTTTTTACCGTATTGTATAAAGCCGGCCCCATCGTATGGGCCCCCGGGCCTCAGTGAGAGAGCGTGAAGAAAATGGTATGGAGCGAACGCCCGGAAGGCCACGCTGTTTGAGCTCCTGCCAGGAGCGAGTTCGGGGCCTTCAGTGAGCGGAGTGCCATTTTTAGCGAGCGAGCGTTAGCCCTTGAACTTTTTTTGCTTCGTTTTTTTCTTTCAAGAGAAAAAAATGAAGACCCGCCGTGGTAACGGCCTAAACCGCCTTGTTAAGGAAAAAGCGAGCCTTCGCAAAAAATAAGTTTTCTACCTTCGTTTCTTTCGAAAAGGAAATGAAACCGTCGGTAGACGCCCTCGCGGCGAGCGAAAAAGAATTATTCGTTTCCTAATGAAAAAACCAATGACCCGAAGAGAGAAAATGTTTCGCCGTACGCTGGCGGCCATAATGCTGTTTCTGATTACAGTTTCGGTAACAGGAACGGAAGAAATACCGCCGGATACGGTTATCCGGCGTTTATGGACCCAAACCCACCTCTTCTCCCAGGAAAAACTCTACCTCCAAACCGATAAACCTACCTACGTAGCCGGCGAAAAGATCTGGTTCCGCGCCTTTTTGGTAAACGCTTTGTCGAACAAGCCGGAACAAGGCAGCCGCTATATCTATACGGAATTGGTAAATCCGTTCGACTCGGTCGTCTCCCGGGTGAAAGTACGTCCCGATGCCGACAGCGTGTTTGCCGGTTACCTGAAGCTAAGCCAAACGTTGCCCGAAGGCCGGTATATCCTGCGCGCCTATACCCGCTATATGGAAAACCAGGGAGAAGAGTCTTTTTTCCGAAAAGCCCTCCCCGTCGTATCGCCGCTGGCCCGTTCGGTACAGCTTACTTCCGCCTTCCGGGCCGACGAGCAAGGGAAACTTACCGGTTATTTTAACTTCAAACATCCTGCGAAAGATACCGTGATTCCGTTGCAAAGCCTCTCGTTTCAGACCTCCCGGAAAGAATTGAATTACAAACTTACGGAACAAGGCATCCGGG
>DBGBSM010000204.1:0-4334 GCA_048468815.1 Parabacteroides sp. | reverse complement strand
AACATATTTATCCGGCACAATTCGTTGCCTTATTTGGGCGAACCGGAATATATCGCCGATACGGTAGCATTTCTGGCCTCCGACGACGCCAAATACATTACCGGGCAAACAATCGTTACCGACGGCGGCCTCACTATTCATAATCCTACGGTCGCCGAAGTAAACGAATTAAAAGGCAACTGAATTCCGGATGTAGGAAACCAAGCACCCGGCAAACTCATTCCCTGAAAAAGCGAAGCGAGCGTAACCGGAGTTTCTTTATTATAAAGAATACAGATACCGTATTTCCTCGGCCCAAAGCGTTTCGTCGGGTGTTTCCAGAATCAGCGGAATATCGTCGAAACGAGAATCTTGCATCAACAATTTGAACAACGTATCCCCCACTAATCCTTTCCCGATACTCTCGTGCCGGTCGACCCGGCTTGCCAATGCCTTTTTCGAATCGTTGAGATGCATCCCTTTTAGGAAAGGAAAACCCACGATCCGCTCGAACTCGCGGAACGTATGCGTAAAACCATCTTCTGTGGTAATATCGTACCCCGCCGCAAGCGTATGCGCCGTATCGATGCACACCCCTACCCGCGATTGGTCTTCCACCCGGTCGATAATATACCGCAGGTGCTCGAACATATACCCTAAGTTACTTCCCTGCCCCGCCGTATTTTCGATTACAGCCGTAACCCCCTTCGTACGGTCGAGCACCCAGTTGAGCGACTCGGCAATCCGGTCGAGGCACGCTTCTTCCGAAATCTGGCGCAAGTGGCTTCCCGGATGAAAATTCAGCCGGTCTAAGCCTAACTGTTCGCAACGTTGCATTTCGTCTAAAAATGCGTCGCGCGATTTCTGCAACCCCTCCGCTTCCGGATGGCCTAAATTAATCAGGTAACTGTCGTGCGGCAGAATATGCTTCGGCAGATACCCGTATTCTTCGCAACGCGCTTTAAACAACCCGATGCTTTTATCGGTCAGCTTCGCACTTCTCCATTGCTTCTGATTCTTGGTAAAAAGAGCGAATGCCTTCGCCCCGATCGCATGGGCATTCAGCGGAGCATTCTCCACTCCACCCTCTACGGGCACATGAGCCCCTATATATTTCATATCGTTCATTTTTATTTTACTTCCACCCAGCCGGAAATCGCCCCGACGGGAAAAACGGTTAAGTCTTACATATATTTAGCCAGGCCACCTTCGGCCGTTTCCTTATACAAACTCGGAAGGTCGTTGCCCGTTTGCTTCATCACCTCCACCACTTTGTCGAAGCTCACCCGGTGCCGTCCGTCCGAAAAATTAGCGAACGTATTGGCATCCAGTGCGCGCGCCGCCGCAAAAGCGTTCCGCTCGATACACGGAATCTGCACCAAGCCGCAAACCGGGTCGCACGTAAGCCCGAGGTGGTGTTCCAGCCCCATTTCGGCCGCATACTCTATCTGGGAAGGCGTACCGCCGAACAACTGGCTCGAAGCGGCTGCCGCCATCGCGCATGCCACCCCTACCTCACCCTGGCAACCTACCTGGGCACCCGAAATAGACGCATTCGTACGTACGACATTTCCGAAAAGCCCGGCCGTGGCAATCGCCCGCAGGATACGCGAGTCGCGGAACTCCCGGGTTTCGCGCAAATGATACAACACCGCCGGCAACACCCCGCAAGAACCGCACGTAGGAGCCGTTACGATTTGGCCGCCTCCCGCATTCTCTTCCGATACGGCCAGCGCATACGCATACACCATTCCGCGGCTTTTGATGGAAGACGAAAAACCTTTGGCCCGTATCAGGTAATCAGACGCTTTCCGGCGCAAACCCAGGCCGCCCGGCAACACCCCTTCCGCTTCCAAGCCGTTTTGTACGGTCCGCTCCATCGTACTCCACACTTCCCGGAGATAATCCCATATATCCGCACCTTCGCACTCTTCCACATACTCCCAGTAACTATGTCCGGTTTTCTCGCACCAATCCTGGATTTCGCGTATCGTATTCATGCCGTATACCTGACTTTCCATCGATTCGTTATACTCCTCATTGGCCAGCGCACCACCGCCGATACTGAAAATCGTCCACTCGTCGTACACCTTGCCTTCCGCATCGAGAGCCTTGAACAACATCCCGTTGGGATGAAACGGAAGAAAAACCTTCGGCTCCCATACGATACGGGTCGGAGCTGCAGGTTCCAGTACGTTCAAAATAGCTTTATCCGTCATGTGGCCTTCGCCGGTAGCCGCCAGGCTGCCATACAGCGTAACCTCGAACCGGGCTGCCCGCCCGTTCTTTTTCAGAAACATTTCAGCAGCGCGTTTCGGTCCCATCGTATGGCTACTCGACGGCCCGTTGCCTATCCGGTATATATTTTTAATAGAATCCATGCTTATACTTTTAAGAAAACGTTGTGTTTATACATCAGGTACAAAATTACATAAATAACCGATACGTTACACACGGCCAGCAACACCGGATAGAAATTTCCGATATACGGCTCCAGTCCGTAAAAAAGGGAATTACCGATACACCGGAAGTCGATTACATTCGCTAACATATACGCTACAATCGAATTCATGCCGAACACCTTCAGCCAGGTAAGCCCGCTCCGGTGCTGCTTATAGTCTATCCAATAATAAAACAACCCCATCAACCAGAAGCAATACCCGCTGCTAACCAACACCATCGAACTCGTCCAGAGCTTTTTGATTACCGGCATCTGTAATCCCCACAGCCAGCCGGCAACCACCATCGCCGTACCGATGCCGAACAGCCATTTTACCTTGGCAAGCGGAGCATGCAATCCCTTCAGCAACTGGCCGGCAAATACACCCGTCATCACTGTAACCACAAAGTTCAGGCTGCTCCATATCCACGTGTACCGGTAGCCGGGAGAAAACTGCCAGGTACCGTCGGCATTCCAGGTAACCCCGTCGCGCCAAGGCCCCAACACCCACTGGTCGATACCTTCCGCCAGGTTCTTTTCGGGCGTAAAATCACCGCCGCCGAAACCGTCGACACGGATAAAGGTCATCGCCGCCCAATATGCCAGCAGCAAAGCGACGGAGATTCCGACTTGTATCCTCCATCGGCGAACATGCAGAAAAATAAGCGCCGAGAACAAATAACCTATCGCAATAGACTGCAATGTGTTAGAATAAAAGTGCAACTCGGGTATACGGAGCGAAAGCAAGTTACCCTGGCACATCATTCCGAAAATCCATAATAAAGCCACCCGTTTAGCAATCCGCCGGTACACCGCTTTCTTATCCGGGTTTTCCCGGAACCGCGAAAAAGCGAAAGGCATCGAAACGCCGGCCATAAAAAGGAACAGCGGCATCACCAAATCCCAGGTAGAAAATCCTTCCCACGGTACATGGGTAAAACCCCACATAAACGAATGGAATGCCGGAGCGTCGAGCGCACGGTCTAACGGGTGAAGAACGGTTTCCAGTACGACCAAACAAAAAAGGTCGAATCCCCGCAATACATCGAGCGATTCGAGGCGTTGTTTCACATGGTTGTTCATCGGTTTCAAACTTTAAGGAAAATATTCTTACGGTACAGAAAATACAGGAACAGCCACGACACCGCCACGAATCCGATAGCGCTTACCAACATCCGGGCGCTTTCGGGCATTAAGTTTACCAGGCCGCCGAACAGGAACTCCGAGGTATAACCGAAATCGATCATCCGTTGCGCCATATAAATCGTGATGGAATTCATGCCGATAACGGTAAAAAAGAACGTCCACTTCCGGATGTTCTTCACATCGATTACATAATAAAACAGAGCGAACAGCAACGCCGACCACCCGCCTACGAAGCAAACGAACGAACTGCTCCACAAATTCTTATTCAGCGGGAAGGTAAAACTCCATACTTTTCCGACAACCACCAGCGCCACACCGGCCAACGCCAGGTAAAGCGCTTTCCGGGCAGGCGTAAGCCCCGGCCGGTTCATCCGCACGAACTCGCCCGTAAACATACCGAGTAATGCCGTAGCGACAGCCGGTACGGTAGAAAGCAACCCTTCGGGGTCGTGTACCGTGAGATGCAAGCGACCGGGCATACATACCCGGTCGATGTAACCCACCAGGCACCCTTCCATCGTAAAACAACCGGCGCCGTTTCCGTCGGGAGCCGGTACGAACGCCAGCAACAACCAATACCCCACTAAAATCAATAACGTAACCCCGATTCGCGTAACCGTTTTAGTACGCATAAACAGCAAAGCCCCGAACATCCACGCCAGTCCGATACGCCCCAGTACGCTACCGTACCGTTGGTTGGCGAAATCGAGATTCAGCAAGCCGTTATAAATAAGCCCCAGCACCACCAATACCAGCCCGCGCCGGATAA
>DBGBSM010000203.1:0-25000 GCA_048468815.1 Parabacteroides sp. | reverse complement strand
TTTACCTACTGTATCGCAACAAGATACAAAAAAACGGCATCGCTTTATTTTTTCGACAATTATCAAAAGTACTTTTCATAATTATCAAAAGAACTTTTCACAGTTATCGCAAGAACTTTTCATAGTTATAAAAAGTACTTTTCACAGCTATCGAACAATTTTTCCGGTAGCACGTACGCCGTGCCGCCCCTACAAAAAACGCCCGCCCGTTGCAACTTCCGGGAAACGGGCAGGTGCTTTTTTTTCCTGTTCCGGAACGAACCTATACATACTGTACGTAATGAAAACAAATCGTATCTTACTCGCCCTGGCCGGTTTACCGCTGTTACCGGCCGGGCCGGGCGTCGCAGCCGAAAAGCCGCAACCGGCCGAACGCCCCAATATCGTACTCATCTTAGCCGACGATATGGGTTACTCCGACCTCGGCTGTTACGGCGGAGAAATCCCTACTCCCCACATCGACCGCCTCGCGGAACGGGGCGTAAGGTATACGCAATTCTATAACTCGGGGCGCTCCTGCCCCACCCGCGCCAGCTTACTCACCGGCCTTTATCCGCAACAAGCGGGCATCGGGGCCATGTCGGAAGACCCCGGCGGCAAAAAAGGCGAAAAACATCCCGAAAACCGCGGGGTGCACGGCTACATGGGGTACCTCAACCGCAACTGCGTTACCTTGGCCGAAGTATTGAAAGAGGCCGGTTACCATACCTACATGACGGGGAAATGGCACGTAGGCATGTCAGGCAAGGAAAAGTGGCCGCTCCAGCGGGGCTTCGAACGGTACTACGGCATCCTGGCCGGTGCGAGCAGTTACCTGAAACCGCAGGGAGGCCGCGGGCTGACACTCGACAATACCCAGTTGCCGCCTCCCCAATCGCCCTACTATACCACGGATGCGTTTACCGATTACGCCATCCGGTTTATCGACGAACAACCGGACGACAAGCCTTTCTTCCTGTACTTGGCTTACAACGCCCCTCATTGGCCGCTGCATGCCAAGGATAAAGACATCGAACGGTTCGTCGGTAAATACGACCGGGGCTGGCAAGCCGTCCGCCAAGAACGGTACGAGCGGATGGTGGAGCTGGGTATCGTGCGGCCGGAATGGGAGCCGGCCGAATGGGAGTCGCGCACGTGGGACGAGCTTACGGAAGAGGAACGGGCCGAATCGTCGTTGCGGATGTCGGTATACGCCGCACAAGTATACTGTATGGATTACAACGTGGGGAAGTTAACGGATTACCTCGAAAAGAAAGGCGAGCTGGATAACACGCTGCTGGTGTTCCTCTCCGACAACGGCGCCTGTGCCGAACCGTACTCGGAAACCGGCTTCGGCACGGTGAACGACATCAACAGGCACGACAGTTGGGTAGCGCCTTCGTACGGCTTGCCCTGGGCGCAAGTAAGCAATACGCCTTACCGGAAGTACAAAGTGCGCGCCTACGAGGGCGGCATCGCCGCTCCGTTCATTCTTTCGTGGCCGGCCAGGTTCGGCGATTATCTTAACCAAATCCGGGAGAACGTAAGTTTCGTGCCGGATATTATGGCCACGTTCATCGAGGCGGCCGGTGCCGAATACCCGGAAACGTATCACGGCGGAAACGCCATTATCCCGCCGGCCGGTTCGAGCTTGTTGCCCACCGTGAGTCATCCCGACAAAGAAATTCACGAGTATATCTTCGGCGAACATTTCGACAACCGTTTCGTTCGCTGGAAAAACTGGAAAGCGGTAAAAGACGAAAAGATGAAGGCCTGGGAACTGTACGACCTGGAATCCGACCGCACCGAACGGCACGATGTGGCTGCCCGGCATCCGGCTATCCTGAAAAAGATGACGGAGAAATGGGACGAATGGGCGCGAGAAAGTTACGTATACCCGAAGCGGTTGCCGGAAAAGCAACCGGCTAACGGCGTAACGAAAAGATAGTTTCTTTCCGTTATGCCCGATACGGAGGCGCAGTGTTTATAAGAACGAACACTGCGCCTCCGTTCCGCTCGGATAAAGTTTATTTCCGGATTTGCGGATAAAAAAACCGGTGTAAAGTAGAAAAGCACCGCCTTAAATTTCCGTATCAACCCGATTCGTGTTACTTTTACCTCCGCTAACACATCCGATCACACTTGATGAGAAATTCAATCGCCTACCTGTCGCCCGATAAACAAGAAGAATTGCTCTTACTGGTAAAAGAGATTCTGAAACGGTTACCCCAAACCGAGTGCATTATCCTGTACGGCAGTTACGCGCGCGATAATTACGTACGCCGCGGCATCCGCGTGGAAGACGGAGGAATCCCCACCGTGAAAATATCCGATTACGACATCCTGGTACTCACTGCCGGCTTCAACAACAAAAAAGCCGAAGTCATACTCGACAACGTGGAAAACGTGTTTTTCCAGGGAAAAGACATCGACCGGGATACGCCGGTGCAATTCATCACCGACGAAGTCAAGGTATTTAACAAGTATATCCGCGAAGGGCGCTACTTCTACACCCAACTCAAGCAGGAAGGGGTGGTGCTGTACGACAGCGGAAATTACAAATTGGCGCGAAGAAGGAAGCTGAATTTCGAAGAAATCAAACAGCAGGCGCAGGAGTATTTCGACGATAAATTCGAGAGCGCTAACGAGTTTTTATTAGGAGCTCGATTTTATTACGACCAAAACATGTACAAAAAATCTTCGTTTTTACTTCACCAGGCCTGCGAGAATTACTATTACGCCATCCGGTTAACCTTTACGTTGCGCAACAACAAACAGCATAATCTCTCCAAACTCGCTTCGTCCGTCAGGCAATACTCCGATGAGTTAGCCGGCGTATTCCCGCAGAACACGCCTGAAGAAAAGCGGTTATTCAACCTGCTGAAAGCGGCTTACGTGGATTCCCGGTACAATCCGAACTTCATGGTAACGAAAGAAGACATCGAGGTGCTGACGGCAAAAACGGAGCGGCTAAAGGAGATTGCCAAACGGATATGCGAAGATAAAATACGGAGGTACGGAGAATAAAAATCAAGTACAACCTACGCTCTTTCCCTTAAATAACTCTCGATTCTCGCCTTATACATAAGCCTGAAATCCTAACGTTTTCACAATCCGGTTCAAGACATCGAACCGGGGATTGCCGCTTCTACGCTACAGACGGCTTAATGCATTAATCCCCACCCCGGCAAGCGCCTCCAGCATAGCTTGATTCAAACCGAGCTCTTTACACTTGTTGCGAAGTTGTTCGTCTATTTCTTTTAAATCCATAAATTCACCATATAGAGTGATTTCCATACAAAACAACGAAAATGATTTCATAAAAGTAACCAAATTCACTTCATATAGTGAATTTACAAATCACTCCGGCGCCTCCGCCACCGAACCGGATTGCTCCGTTGCGATTTCCGAGCAATCTTTTACCACGACCTGTTTCCGGGTAACAGGCAATTCCACCGCTTCGAACCTCGCACCCTGCACATCGTCCAGTACGAAAGCCGGGCGGTAATCGGATGCAGCCAGCCGGAGCCGCACATTCCGGAACACGACATTTTTCGCATGGCGCACGTAAAAGCCCCAGGCCGGCAATTCGCCGAACATCGAAAACTCGGGATACCGGTCTGTTTCCTCCGGCACATCCTTCAGCCGCCACAACGGCAAGTAAGCCATTCCGCGGGTAGCGCGTCCCGGATAAACGATTTCCACATCCTCGATAGTTACATTCTCTACCGGATGCCCCGGAATGCCGGCAATCGGCGACGGAAACGGATTATGGAAAAACGGCAGCGCAGGCCCCCGCAAATCGTATGCCGCGTCCGGACGGCCGAAAGGCACTTCCACCCGCATCTGCCCGATATACACGTTGCGCAATACGCCGGGACGCTTCCCGGCCCGATGTCCCAACCGGATAAAAATCGGATTTCCCGTGTTCCGGGCGCGGATACGGGTAACCCGGACATTTTCCAAATCGCCCCCGTCGACCGTTTCGATGGCGATGGCCGACCGGAACGTGTCGTACACCTCTATATCGTCGATTACCACGTTCCGGAAGCCGCCGTGCGAAGCAGTGCCGAACTTCACCGCACTGGCGCTGGAGCACACCCGGCAACCGGCGATATACACCGAATCGTTGCGGTAACCCGGATAGTACGACTTCAGGCAAATCCCGTCGTCGGCCGCATCGATGTCGCAACAGGTAATGCGCACGTTCGTGCAATCCGTAATGTCGATGCCGTCGTTGTTCCAGTACGCCCGGTTTACAATCGTAACACTGTCTACCACGACATTCCGCGACAATTCGAGGGTTACGCCCCAGCATGCGCTGTTGCGCAGCGTTACATTTTTAATCGTTACCCCTTCGGCATGCGAAATCCGGAACAATTTCGGACGCGCCGTTTCGTTGGGGCGGTTCCGGCTATACGAATAACGCGGGTCGACCGCCACGCCGCGATGGTGCAAGCTGTCGATATGCAAGGCCAATTGCAGGCCGCGCCCGTCGACGGTTCCTTCGCCCGTTACGCCGATATTCGTTACCCGGTTGGCGGTAATCAGCGCCATCGCCGAATTGTCTTTCCCGTTCGGGGATACCGGATCGCCCGGTTTCACTTGTTCCCGGTAATCGGCCGGGTCGGTGCTGCCTAACAGAACCGCGCCTTTTTCGAGATGAAGGAACACGCCCGACTTCAATTCGATGTTCCCGGTGACATAGTCGCCCGCCCCGAAACAAACGGTTCCGCCGCCGGACGACGAAACCCGGTCGATTAACTGTTGGATAGCGCCGGTTTGTACTTCCGGCACGCCGGAACGAACCCCGTAAGAAGCGACCCGGTAAACCGGCTGCGGTTGAGCGCCGGCCAGCCAGCCGGTGCATAGCGAAAGGATGAAAAAAACAAATTTCGTTTGAAAACGTATGTTCGTATACATGATGTTCTATTTATCGGATTTCGAGTAAAAGATTACCTCCCCGTATCAATTCGGTATGGAGCACGGTAAAACCGGGGAGATGTTTCCCGTTCCAGCTGGCCGACTTGAGTATCCGGCCGGATTCGCTTTTATTTTTCACGGTAATCACGATTCGCCCGCCCGGATAATAAGCCGGGTTCAACCGAATCGTAATCCGGTCGAATACCGGGCTTCCTATCTGGTATTCGGGGTGAAGCGCCACTCCGCCGTCGAGTTGGAAAAGACCGGTTTTCATCAGTACGGCAAGCGCCCCCATAATGCCCTGGTCTTCGTCGCCGTTATATCCGCGCGCAGGCGAAAGAGCGGAAAACGCCTGCTCCGTTACCCGGCGGCTCCAATACTGCGACAAGTCGGGACGCCCCAGTTTATGGAACACGAAAGCGGTTTGGATAGACGGCTGGTTGCCGTAATTCACGGGAATACGCCGGTACTCGGGATGTACCTCGGCTGCATGCGACGTACCGGAAGTGAAATCCAGCGCAGCCGATTCTTCGAACTGGCGGTTCAGCTTTTGCACGGCTTTCTCCGCGCCTCCCATCAACCGGGCCAAACCGGGTATGTCGTGCGGCACGAACCAGGTCATTTGCGCCGCATTGGATTCTACGAAACCCTTTCCGTATGCATACGGATCGAAGCCGGGAAGCCAGCGCCCTTGCACATCCCGCGGACGCATCCAGCCGGTTTCCGCATCGAACAAACGAGCGTAATTTCCGGCGCGACGGGTAAACAGGGCGCACTCATCCGGCTTACCCAACCGCCAGGCAAGCTGTGCCAGCGCATAATCCTGATACGCATATTCCAAGGTCATCCCGGCTCCCTGCAAATGGAAAGCCTGCGCTTTTTCCGGCAAAGGATACGGTACGTACCCCGAAGCCAGATAATACTTCAAGCCTCCGCCTACGGAAGTAGTATGCTCATATCCGGCCTTTTCCATTATCCCGCCGGGTAAGTGATTCTTTTTCAGCGCCGCGTACAATTCCTCCGCTCCTTCCTTTACAATGCCTTTTTGTATCGCACTCACGATAAAAGGAGTGGAAGAAGCACCGGTCATCACGAACGTATAATTTCCGCCCGAAGGCCCCCGGGGAACCAAACCGCCGTCGCGGTAATACACCAGCAACGACCGGACGAACTCTTCGTAGATTTCGGGGTATACCAGCCCCCATAAAGCATCGAGCGAGAATTGCGTTCCCCAGAAAGCGTCGGAATTATAGTGGTTGAAAGCCGGTTTTCCGGATTCGTCCGCCGGGAGTTGCCCGATACGGAAGTTTTTTCCGGTATAATCGGGGTACGCCCCGTTCGCATCGCTAATCGTGCGGCGCCCCTGCAACGCATGCCATAAGTCGGTATAGAAGCGGCGCCGGGCAGTGAGGTCGTTTCCTTCTACCCGGATACGGCCGAGCAATCCGTTCCACTCCTCTTTCGATGCCGCTACGGTTTCCTCGAAATTCCAGCCGGGTAATTCCGTTTCCAGATTGGCGCGAGCGTTTTCGTACGAAGTATACGAAACGGCCACCTTCATCTTTACTTCCCGGCTACCCCGAGGCAAAACAATCAGGTAATTGCCGCTCGCCGGGTCACGGTATAACGAACGGAGCGGCGTATCGAGCCGCACACAGAAGTAAACGGTTACCTCCTTCGGACGGCGCACGGTAGGT
This sequence comes from Parabacteroides sp., assembly GCA_048468815.1. Classification (GTDB taxonomy): domain Bacteria; phylum Bacteroidota; class Bacteroidia; order Bacteroidales; family Tannerellaceae; genus Parabacteroides_B. The sequence goes on along the minus strand of DBGBSM010000203.1, from coordinate 18,401 downwards.
GCATTCGCCACACGGCCCCGCAAGGTATACCGGTCGATTTGTTCCAACTGTCCGTTTTTATTTTCGCAAGGTCCCCACATCCCGTTCAACCGGAAAACGATGCCGGCTTGCCGGTCCGCCAGGAAGCGGTACCGGTGAAACCCGACCCGTTTCGTGCTCGTCAGCTCGGCTTCTATCCGGTAACGGTCGAGGAATAGCCGGTGATAACCCGCCTCCGCCTTTTCGGTACGGTGTGAGAAAGGCGACGAACAATCGACGAACAGCTCCGACCGCCGGTTTTCCCGGTACGTAACCGGCATGGCCGGGATACCCGAAAGCTGCCAGGCATGGATATGGCTGAACCCTCGTACAGTATCGGTTTTGTAGCAATACCCCGCGCCCCAGTCGTCGCCGGTACGGGTATCGGGACTCAGATTGACCATCCCGAACGGACGGCAGGCCGAAGAAAAGAAAAACCAACGGGAGTTTTCGGTATCGAGCAGCGGATAAACCAAGTCGACCGGCCGCTCTTCGCCTACCGAAACCGCTACTTCTTTTCCTTGTGCCGGAGAAATACACGCAAGCAGGCAAACGAACAAATAAATCCTGTAATCAGTCATAAATAAGTGTCTTTTTGATTTTTATTATCCGGAAGCGGAATACGGCGGGCATAACGTTCCGAACCGCTTCCGGATGCAGAAGCGATTGCTGGGTAAACGAGCGCCCGCCGAGCCGGCCGTTCGTATCAATATCCCGGATTATTCTCTACCGCCGGCTGTGTACGGTCGATTTCGCTCTGGGGCAACGGACGGAGGTAATGGTAATCGCTTATCGAGTTTTTATTTCCCGTCCACGGATTGTACTTTTTAGTCCGCTCGAGTAACGTACCGGTACGCTTCAGGTCGAACCAGCGGCTATACTCGCCTAATAATTCGCGCGCCCGCTCGTCGAGCAGCATCTCCATCGTCAGGTTACCGGGGGTAGCACGGTACGAAACGGTTTCGAGCGAGCTCACTATTTCCGGATATTTCGCGCGTTTCGGTTCCTGCCCGCGGGCGGTTTCCAAGGCACGGTCCAGTACCTTATTATAATATACGTCGGCTGTGCCCAGCACACCCGTTTTACCGCCTTTCAACATCGCTTCGGCCGCTATCAGATACGCCTCCGCACTCCGGAACAAGGCGAAATCGAACCGGCCTTTGGCATTCGAATATTCGATACCCGGTTCCCAGAACTTCCACATCATCGGCGTTTTGTTCCGTTCATGGAAAGGGGTAAGCGCATTCGCTCCGTACTCGTCCGTGTTCAATACCGAGTAATGCCGCCGTCCGCCTGCGTCGATTCCTTTTTCCTGCGCAGGCACCGGCGAATTCCACGGTGCGAAGTATACCACCGTATCCCCTTTGGCAATATCGATTGTCGCATCCGGACGAGCATAATCGTAATTGAACCCTTTTACATCGCTCAAGGCGTACAGCGCTTCGACGAAATACAAATCGTAGCGGCGGTCGATAGCCGGATCGAACAACCGGTATGTGGCCGGAGTAACGATATAGAGTTGCAAATGGCGATTATAGTGCGAAGTTCGACCCAACGTACCCGGAATATCCTCGGCGTTCCCTCCGAAAACGGAGTGGTAATCGTTTCCTTCGTTCCGTTCGCCGGGCGTGGTAGGGTCGTCCCAGTTCGTCAGGGCATTTTCGCTGAACTGTACGGCAAACACGATTTCGGCGTTCCGGTCGTTCTGCTCGGGAAACGTTTCCGCCAACGGGTTCTCTCTGTGTTTGGGAAACAAGTCGTAAACCGTTTGCGCCAACGGATAGGCGGCGATTACCTTATCGGCATACGCTACCGCTTTATCGAAATCGGCCGGCGTACCGCCCAGTGCATTCCGGAAGTTCCATCCCCGGGTAAGATACACCCGCGCCAGCAAAAACTGCGCCGCCCCTTTGGTAACCCGTCCGTAATCCGTATTCTTTTTATCCGGCAATACTTGTTCCGCTTCTTCCAGGTCGGAAATAATCCGGGCGTACACTTCGGCGGAGGGCACGCGTGCCCGGTTGCGCTCCACCGTTTTGATTTCTTCGAGCGGCATCGGGATATCTCCCCATTGCTGCACCAAATAGAAAAAAACCAGCGAACGCAGGAATTTGGCCTCGGCTACCCGCACGGCCAATACCTCCGGTTCCATATTCTCCACTTTTCCCTGCCGGGAAATAGCCGTATTGGCCCGGGATACGATTTTATACAAATATTCCCAGTATTTTTCGATACTGCCATGCTCCGAATTCAGCCGGTTGTCGTATACGTTCAGGGCATCGCCGATGTTATCCTCCGAAGTACTCGAGTTCCATCCCAGGTTGGTAAACAAATCCGTTCCCTTAAAAACCAGGTCGCGATTCTGGATGATATTCCGCAACGGGGTATAGCACGAACGCACCAGGTCGTCGTATCCTTCGGCGGTGGTATAATAATTTTCCGTCGTTTGCGAAGATTTGTTCTCTTCGCTCAAAAAGTCGCTGCACCCGCTCCATACGAACGAAAGCGCCAGCATGAGGATTATCGTTGTTTTCTTTTTCATATTCCTGTTATTTTATGCGTTAAAAAGCACATTTCAACCCGAACGTAACCGTCATGGAAGGCACATCGTCGCCCGACGTACCCGAATTAAATTCCGGGTCCATGCCGTCGAAATCATGGAAAACGAACGGATTGGATACCTGCGAGTAAAAGCGCAACTGCCCCAGCCCTATCTTATTTACGATTTTACGGGGAAGGTTATACCCGACCGTAACATCGGATACGCGCACGAAGCTGGCGTCCTGGTACTGGATAGCTTGCCGGTAAGGATTGGTTATGCCCGGGCCGTAATACGTATCGGTAGGATGCTCCACCGTCCAGTAATCGAGCTTGAGTGCATTGTAGCGGCCGCTTCCCACTTCGCCCATCGTTCCGGAAAGCATGTTGTTGCGGAACAGGTGTCCGTGCTTTACATAAATCAGGAAAGAGAGGTCGAAGTCGCGGAGCGTAAACCGGTTGGTAATCCCCAGCGTCCACTTCGGTTGGGTAGAACCTAAGATAAACCGGTCGTCTTCACCGTCGGCCATGGATATTTTCCCGTCGCCGTTTCGGTCGACTACTTTCACGGAGCCGGGCTTTTGGCCGTACTTGGCGGCCTCTGCCGCTTCGTCGAGTTGCCAGATACCGTCGAACTTATAATAATAATGTACGCCCAACGGATGTCCTACGAACAGATTCGACCCGATGTCGGCTAATTGGCCTTCGTCGCTTATTTCCTTGACTTCGTTCTTATTTTTAGCAAACACGAAATGCGTATTCCAGGTAAAATGCCGGCGAACGATATTGGCGGTGTTCAAGGTAAGTTCCACCCCTTTGTTGGATACTTTCCCTACGTTGGAAACCGCACTGCCGAATCCGATGGAGGTAGGCGTTTTTACCTGGTAAATCAAATCGACCGTTTCCCGGTTGTATACTTCGAGCGAGGCATTGATACGGCTGTTGAACAATCCGAAATCCAATCCGAAGTTCAGTTCGCGGCTCTTTTCCCACGACAACTCGGAGTTGGCCAGGTTAGCCGGCGCGAACCCGTAAGCCGGAGAGCCGCCGTAATCGTAAGTCGTATTCAACAAGTTGGCCTGCGTGCTGTAAGGCGACACCGAACAGTTTCCCACCACGCCGTAGCTTACCCGGAATTTAAGCGAGGAAATCTGTTCGATGTTTTTTATAAATTCTTCTTCGCCGATGCGCCAGGCAATAGCGGCCGAAGGGAAGAAGTCCCATTTGTTTCCTTCGGCCAACTGAGAAGCGCCGTCCCACCGCCCGGTAAGCGTCAGCATATATTTCCCTTGCAGCTCGTACATCGCACGCCCCATAAACGAAAGCATCGTTTTCTGTACATAATTCGACGATACCCCGCCGATTTTTCCGGCCGAACCCATGTTGTACCAACCGGAATTGTACGGAAGCTCTTCCACCGAAATGCCGGCCGTTTCCTGCACGTATTTATAGGCGCTCTGGATAGCCGTGAGCCGGATGTCATGCACATTTATTTTTTTGGCGTAGCTTACGATATTGTCCCAGGTGTACGATTCGTAGATTCCCGTGTTGTAGGAAGTTTTCGGTTTCTTGGTAGTCGCCTGGTCTTTGGTATATGTGCCGCGGTATTGTCCGCGCCGCATATCGTTTTTCATGACCGACAACGAGGTTTTTAACGACAGACTTTCCAACGGAAGAAGTTCCAAATAAGCATTCGCACTGAAGTTCGTTCGTTTGGTTTCGTCTTTATAATTCTCCGGGTCGAGCTCCACCAGCGGGTTGAGGCATTGCTTATCGTTGATTCCCATCCATACGGCATAGCCGTTCCAATCTATTTCCTTATTTTCCGACACGTTCAGTACGTCGGCGTAATTCGCTACCCCGGTAGGACGTACCCGATAGGCACTGCGGAGCGCTTCGCCCGACCCCAGGTTATTCACCGAATAACTATAAAGCATACTGAACCCTACTTTCGCCCATTTCGTTACCTCGCCGTCGAGGTTCCCCTTGATGTTGTAACGAGTATAATCGGTATGCTTGATATTCCCCCCTTCGTTCAGGTAACCTACGGAAAAGCGGTAATTCACTTTATCCGTACCGCCGCTCAGGGCAGCCGTATGCGAAGTTTGCAAGCTGGGGTCGGTTACTTCGTCGATCCAGTCGGTACCTTTGCTACCGGATTCTACGAGTGCGGTTTCGGTAGAGGTGAAGGAGCGCGGCTTTCCTCCGTTCAACGTCAAATCGGTTACCGACGCCTGGTAAAATTCCTGCGCATTCATCATACGGGGCAAGTGCGAGGGAATCTTTACGCCCATATACCCGTCGTACGAAACTTTCAGTTTTCCTTTCTCCCCTTTCCGGGTAGTAACGATAATTACGCCGTTCGCTCCCCGCGAGCCGTAGATGGCGGTGGCCGACGCATCTTTCAGCACATCCATCGACTGAATGTCGGCCGGATTCAGCACATCGAGGTCGGCATCCACCAACCCGTCGATAACCACTAACGGCGCATTGCCGTAATCGATGGAGTTCAACCCGCGGATATTCATATCGAATGCACTGCCGGGCCGGTTGCTGCTTTTCGTTACCTGGATGCCGGCTACCGTTCCTTGCAAAGCCTTGGAAGCCAGCGTAGGGCTGAACCGGCTTATTTCGTCGCCGTTCAACGAACCGACCGCGCCGGTAAGGTCGCTTTTTTTGATACTTCCGTATCCGATAGCGACCACCTCGTTCAAAGCCACTACGTTATCCTCGAGTACGATAACATAATGCGTAGCGCCGGTAAGCGGAATCGTTTTCGTTTTCATTCCGACAAACGAAACGACCAGGTTGTTAGCCTGGAGAGATACGGAAAGCGTAAAATTCCCGTTTATATCCGAAATAATTCCGTTATCGGAATCCTGTTCCCGTACATTCGCACCCGGGATACTTTCGCCTGCCGCATCCGTTACCAGGCCGGTAACCGTTCGCTGCTGGGCGAAAGAAATCGTTGCGATGCACCATACGAATAAAAAGCACAACGTACATTTCCGTTGCCTGTTTTTCCAATTGGTCATGTGTTAGTTTTTAAAGTTATTACACCGCAAACATAGCGTAAGCGGGGGCAATCCGACGGAGACAAATCGTTCGTCGATGTGGTTATATCAATCAATAAGCGGTTTATAACGTGTATTTTAAGCTTATGTATGCTTTTTCAGGTTAAAATACTCCGTCGGGGTTTTCCCGAAGTATTTTTTAAAGCACTTGGTAAAGTAACGCGGGTCGTTGAAACCTGTTCGAAAGGCGATTTCGGAAATGGTGAGATTCGTTTCACGGAACAAGGGAATTGCTTTTTTCAGCTTGTAATTCGTTACGAACTCATTGGGCGAAAGATTCGTAATCGCTTTTACCCGGCGATATAACCGGGAAGCACTGGTTCCCAATTCACGACTCAGGAAATCCACGCCGATAGATTCTTCCTGCAAATTCGTTTCTATTACCGACGACAGGCGCTCGATAAATTCTTCGTCTATCTTCGACAAGGTAAGTTCTTTGGCAGACAAATCCGCCGTACGGGAAAAACGTTCTTTCAGTTGCGCAACCCGGCGGATAAGATTCCGGATACGGACACGCAGGACGTCGGTGGTGAACGGTTTGCATACATAATCGTCGGCCCCGTTTTTATAGCCCTCGATAACGATTTCGGACGTATCGATGGCGCTCATCAAAATCACCGGGATGTACGAAACGGTTTCGTCTTTTTTGATTTGCGCGCAAAGCTCCAGGCCGTTCATACCGTCCATCATAATGTCCGAAAGTACCAGGTCGGGAACGAGTTGCCGGCACAACCCGATTCCTTCCCGGCCGTCGAAAGCGCAATGTACCGTATACTCGGACTCGAGCACTTCCCGGAGGAAACCGACCAATTCGCGGTTATCTTCCACTATCAAAACCGTTGCCGGTTTAGCGGACGGACAGAACAAGGGGGCGGAATCCGTCTCAGGGCCCGGCTCGCTTTTCGGCAAAGAGCCGGACAACGAGCTTACCGGGGCATAATCGAATACTTCCTTCCCGGAATAGGCTTCACGTGAAACGGGCAAAACTACGGTAAAGGCGGTAGTGTGTTCTCCCGCACTTACCGTAATATTTCCATGATGCAAATCGACCAGCCGTTTTACCAGCGAAAGACCGATACCGCTGCCGGGCTTGGAAAACGTATGGGCGTCGAGCCTGAAAAACGGTTCGAACAAGTGCTGCCGGTTCGATTCGGGAATGGGTTTGCCGGTATTCGTTATCCGGATACCTACGCACCCCGGCTCGCCGGCTTTAGCGGGCGAGACCGGAAATACTTCCAGTTCGATCCGGCCGCCATGCGGCGTATATTTACAGGCGTTGGCCAACAAATTGAACAGGATGGTATTGAATTTTTCCATATCCAGCCACACCTGCCAGGTTTCTGCCGGAGGATCGAACTTCAGTTCCAACAGATTTTCTTTCAATATATATTGAAAAGAGCTCAGGGTAAAACGGATGTTGCGGATAAGGTCGAACGAAATCACCTTTAATTCGTCTCCTTTATAAACGGCTTTCCGGAAGTCGAGAATTTGGTTCACCTGCGCCAGCAACCGGTTAGCGTTATGAAAAATCAACTCCTGGTAGCGGATGCATTTTTCCGGCACGGCCTTTTTATCCAGCAATTCCCGGCACGGCCCCACTATCAAGGTAAGCGGCGTACGCAATTCATGAGCCACATGCGTATACAAAGCCAGTCGCTCCTCATGCATTTTCTCTTCCTTTTCCCGTTTTACTTTTTCGAGCAGCCAATCGTATTTCAAGCGTGCTTTGATACGATAGCTTCTGAAAAAGAAATAAACGGCACCCATCGCCGCGGCTATATACAAAGCAATCGCCCAAGGCGCAAGAAAAGGCGACGGCAAAATGGTAATTTCCAGGCAAGCAGCCTCGCTGCTCTCCACTCCCTCGTTATTGACTCCGTACACTTCGAACCGGTAAGTGCCGGCGTTCAGGTTCGTATAATTTACGCGGGCGTTCGAAGTAACCTGCCATTGTTTATCATACCCCAGCAGGCGGTATCTGTATTGGTTACCGGCAGCATGCAGAGCCGACGGCGAACTGAAAAACAACTCGAAGTCGCCGTTATTCCGGTTTAACCGGATGCACGACTGGTAAGCGATACTCTCCGTGAGTATTTGTTGGCGGTTTACGAGCTTTCCGGGCGTTACCTCCGTGGTGTTTACAATCAGCTTCGTAAATACCGGCGTAGGCGAACAGGTATTGGAAAAAGCGTTCTTAGTAGAAAATGCATACAATTGATCGAACCCGCTCACATACAAATTATCCGCCCGATCCAGGTAAAACGCCCTCAAATTGTAACGCGAGCTGCGTACACCGTTCCGTACCGTATAAAACAACACCCGGCCGGACGGCAAATCGTAACGGGCTATTTTATTGTAATTGAGATTCAGCCAGAGACGGTCGGCGGAATCGAACTGCATATCGGTAATCCACAACTCCGGAGAATCCGGAAGAATGACCGGAACGAAATCGTTTTCTTCTTCCGAAAAAACATACATACGGTGCTTGCTCCCCGTAAAAATCCGTCCGGATGCAGACTCGGCAATGGCAAAGAACGCATTGGAATCGGCAAAGACGGAATCGCTTTCAGGCCGGAACGCTTGCCAGGCAGCGACCGGACTACGCTTCATAAAAACGCCCCGCTGCGTAACGGCCCAAAGCCTTCCTTGCCGGTCAGCGTACAACCGGTTGATTTCCTGTTCCAGTTTATAAGCGCCCATGTCCGCTACAAAACAACCGGTAGCTACATCCACCGCTTGTATCCCTTTCCCGTAGGTTCCGGCCAAAAGCAAACCGCCGTATTCGCAAAGGGAATACACCGGAGCATCCCACGCCGGCGAAAAAAACTCGGTTTTGCCGGCAGGCGACATCCGGATCAGCTCGCCGGTATAAGTACCGAGCCAAATCCGGTTCCGTACATCCACATACATCGAAAGCAACTTGTAATCCGTAAAGTTACGCCGGCGGGATAAAGAAGAAAAAGAACGCATAATCCCCTTTTCCCATACAAACAAGCCCTCGTCGCGGGTAAGCATCAATAAATTCTCGCCGTACGCCCCGACCGAGACGAACGATTTTTCCTTCAGGTTCTCCTTATAAACGGCTTCTACCGGTCGGAACTGGTTGGTATAAGGATCGTATTTGTTCAATCCCGATTCGGTTCCGACCCAGATAATTCCCGAGTTATCCTCGAAAACACTCAATACCTGGTTACTGGATAAAGAATACGGATTCAACGGCACCGACCGGCAGTTTTGCATACGGCCTTTCTTTATATCCTCCAACGAAGAAGCGACATACACCCCGTTCCAGGTAGCAATCCACCAGGTTCCCCCCTTCGTTTTCGTCACAGCCCTTACAACGTTGGCATCATCGTTCAGGCCGGTACGGCTCAACGGAATATTTTCCAGGAACCCGCCGTTTGCATCGAATACGTGTATGCCCTGTTGCGTACCGGCTACGACCGTTCGGCCCGGCCCCGCATCCAACCGGTACACGCTATTCTCCAGACCCGTTTTCTTTTTATTTCCCGTAGCATACCGGGCTCGTATTTCCAGTTTTTCTCCCGGGTGTATTTTACAATAATATACACCGTCATAAAGCGTACCGATCCATAAATAGCCTTGTTCGTCGAAAAAGAGGGAACGGATATACATAAAAGAAAGGTCATGCCCCCCGGACAAACTTACTGTATAAAAAGAACCGGTTTGCGGCCAGTAATAAAAAAGTCCCTGTTCTTTCGTGCCGATATAAATCCCCCCAGTACTATCCGCACACAGGGCGCGCACCCTCAAATTACCGATTCGGGAAGTAAACGCTTCGATTTTTTCCTTACGCGGGTCGTATTTGTATACCCCGTTATTCGAGCCTACCCAAATCGCCCCGTGCCGGTCGACAAGCAACGAAGTCAAATCCGCATCCATAGTATCCGACAAAGGCGCTTTCTCTATATGCTCGCCTCCGCAATACCGGTACAAACCGGAAAAGGTAGCCAGCCAAACGATTCCTTTCCGGTCTTGAACCATATCGCGGATACTGAGGTACGATTCGCCTTTCGATGTAGTCAATCGCTGGAATTCCTGGCCGGCGGCGGAGAACCCCGACAGAAGGCAACATATCAAAATAATATAACCGGGAAAAATCGACCGGAAAGAGGTAGTGTGCATAAGTATTTTCAATCTCCTGCAATGAAGTTATCTATAAATAGATAAGTGGTTCGTATGGTTTTTCGGTATGCGAACAAATATACTCATTATTTTAAAATGGCAACGAATCCGGTGGCATAGATATGTTAAACTATCCTATCAGGATACGACTTAACAAACACGCGCCCGCAGGCAACGTATTATTTTAACGGGCAACCGGTTACAAAAAAATTTCACTTCCGTTCGACCGTAACCCCTATTTTCGTTTCATGCGCCGGGCTTACGCTCGTTTTCCGGCTTTCGCCCTCTTGTTCGAACCGGCCGGATCGCGCTTTCGTACCAGTCGTCCAACCAATCCCCTCTTTCATTTGTTTTATCGCTAAACAGCATACGATTAAAATGTTATGGAATTAACAAGCTCACATCCGTACTGGTCGTTGAAGAACGGGCTGCCCGAAACGTATCCTTCGCTCGACACGGACATAACGACCGAAATCGCCGTTCTCGGCGGAGGCGTTACCGGTGCGCTCGTAGCGTGGCACCTGGCCAAGGCCGGTTTCGACGTTACCGTATTCGACAAGCGCGACATCGGTACCGGCAGCACGTCGGCCAGCACGGCATTACTCCAATACGAAATAGACGAGCCGTTGCATACGCTCGTAAAAAAAGCCGGGTTGAAAAGGGCGCGCGAAAGCTACCTGGCTTGCTACCAGGCCATCGACGAGCTGGAACAAATCGTAAAAGAAGAAAAACTCGACGTAGACTTCGAAAGGAAACCGAGCCTGCAATACGCCTCTTATAAAAAAGACGTGCACGAGTTGGAGGAAGAAGCCCGGAACCGGGCCTGTATCGGCATCGACAGCGAAATGCTGACCCCCGAAGAACTGGAAGCTAAATTCCATATCGACGCGCCGGGAGCCTTGTATTCGGAGCAAGGCGCCCAGGTAGACCCCTACAAACTGACGTATGCCCTGCTGAATAAAGGATACGAAAACCTGAACGTGTTCGACAAAACGGAAATCACCGCTATCCGGCCGGATAAAAAACTCGTGAAGCTCGTTACCGCAGGCGAGCATACGGTAACGGCGCGCAAGCTGGTAATCGCCGCCGGTTACGAATCGCAAGCCTATATTCCGTACAAAGTGGTGGCGCTCCACTCCACTTACGCCATTATCAGCGAAGTAAACGAAGAAAAAGAGCTGTGGTATAAAAACGCCTTGATCTGGGAAACGAAAATACCTTATCTCTATCTGCGCACCACGGCCGACAACCGTATCCTGATAGGCGGCCGCGACGACGATTTCCAAACGCCTGAAAAAAGAGACAAGCTATTAGAGAAGAAAGCGGCCCAACTCGAAAACGACTTCAACGAACTGATGCCCCGCATACCGTTCAAAACCGACTTCCGATGGGCCGGCACCTTCGGCGAAACCACCGACTCGCTTCCGTATATCGGCTGCATACCGCAACTGCCGAATACGTTTTTCGCACTCGGTTTCGGCGGAAACGGCATCACCTTCAGCCTGCTGGGCGCCCGGATTATCCGCGACCTGTTGCAAGGAACCAAGAATCCCTACCAGGAAACCTTCGCATTTAAGCGCTGAAAAAACAACCGAACCGGAAAACAGATGGAAATAGCCTATGCCTCCGCCCCGATCGTCGTGCTTGTCCTCCTGATGGGAGTGTTTAAAATGCCGGGCGATAAAAGCAGCCTTATCACGCTGCTCGTTACCGTATTGCTCGCCCTGTTCGCCTTCCGCTTACCGGCCGCCGATACGTTTTATGCGTTTCTGTACGGAGCGCTGAAAGCCGTAACACCCATCCTGATTATCATCTGGATGGCGATTTACAGCTATAATGTACTGGTACTTACCGGCAACATGGAAGTACTGAAACAACAGTTCGCCTCCATCTCGACCGATAAAAGCGTGCAAGTACTGCTCATTACGTGGGGATTCGGCGGATTGCTCGAAGCGATGGCCGGTTTCGGCACGGCCGTAGCCATCCCCGCCGCCATCCTGATCGGATTGGGTTTCAAACCGCTTTTTTCGGCTTTGGTAAGCCTGATAGCCAACAGCGTGGCCACCGCTTTCGGAGCGGTAGGGATGCCGGTTATCGTACTGGCGCAGGAAACCGGCTTGTCGGTACACGTATTGAGCAGCATGGTGGTACTCCAGCAAGCGGTATTGATGTTCCTGGTTCCGTTCGTATTGCTTATTCTTTCCGACCCGCATTTGAAGTCGTTACCCAAAAACCTGTTGCTGAGCCTGCTTACCGGAGGCGTTTCGTTGGCCGTGCAGTACGTTACCGCCCGGTATGTGGGAGCGGAAACGCCCGCCATCGCCGGAAGCCTCGCTTCCATCCTCGTTATCCTGTTGTTCGCCAAGGTATCGGGCAGGCATAAAAACAAAACGCCTCTGCCCTACACTGCCGCACAACTCCTGAAAGCCTGGGCGGTGTACCTCCTGATATTGGCATTGATTATCGTTACCAGCCCGCTCTTTCCGACACTCCGCCACGCACTCGATTCCGTGTTGGTAAGCCCCGTGCAGCTCACCATACAGGGCGTTCCGAAACTCTACCCGATACACTGGCTTACCCACACCGGGCTGCTGCTGTTCATCGGCGCGTTTACAGGCGGCCTGATACAAGGAGCTACGGTAAAAGCGTTGCTGAAAGAAGCGTTAGCCACCTTATTCCAACTGAAAAAAACCATCGTTACGGTGATTTGCCTGGTAGGACTTTCGTCGGTGATGGACACCGCCGGCATGATTACCGTGCTCGCCGTTGCCTTGGCGAATGCTACCGGCACGCTGTACCCGCTTTTCGCTCCGGCCATCGGAGCCATAGGCACTTTCCTGACAGGCAGCGATACGTCGGCCAACATCCTTTTCGGGAAGTTACAGGCGCAGGTAGCCACGAATATCGGAGCCGACCCGTCGTGGTTGTCGGCCTCGAACACGGTAGGTGCCACCGGCGGGAAAATCATTTCGCCGCAAAGCATCGCCATCGCCACCTCGGCAGCCAACCAGGAAGGGAAGGAAGGAAAAATACTCAAAACAGCCCTTCCCTACGCGCTGGGGTACGTGGTCATCGCAGGCATCATCGTATACTTTTTCAATTAACCGGCAGGCACACCTATTTATATAGCAGGAATATCGTCGGCTTTTTCGATAAGTCGGGCAGCTTGCCCGCCCATTCTTTCACCCCTTTCGTGCGGATATACTCGTCGTCGCAGGTAATATCCGAGGCGATACACAACCGGGTGGAAGGCTTGCACGTACGAATCAGCTCTTCCGCCAGCTTGTTATTCCGGTAGGGCGTTTCGATAAACAATTGCGTTTGGTGCTCGGTGTAAATGCGCTGTTCGAGCTTCTTTATCGTGGCTGTCCGTTCGGCGCTGTCGATAGGCAGGTACCCGTGGAAAGCGAAGCTCTGCCCGTTGAACCCCGAACCCATCACCGATAACAGGATAGACGAAGGACCCACCAGCGGCACTACTTTATAATTTTTCCGCTGAGCCAACGCCACTACATCCGCACCCGGGTCGGCTACGGCCGGACACCCGGCCTCGGAAATCACGCCTACCGGCATGCCGACGGCCAGCGGTTGCAGGTATCCGGCCACCTGTTCGGGCGAAGTATGCTTGTTCAGCTCGTAGAAAGTAAGGTCGTCGATGACGAGCGAAGGCTCCGCTTTCTTCAGGAAACGCCGGGCCGTACGCACGTTCTCCACGATAAAATGCCTGATTTGTAAAATAACTTCCCGGTTCCACGCAGGAATCACCCGGTCGAGCGGCGTATCCCCCAATGTAACGGGGATTAGAAAAAGAGCTGGTTGCATACACGGAATTTTTCTGCAAAAATACGTATTTTTGCGGGAAACTGTGAACCCGATGGCACTCCCTACCGATTTTATTCTGCGTACGCAAGCCCTGTTGGGCGACGAATACCCCCTGCTCGAAGCAGCCCTCCGCACCGAACCGCCGGTAAGCGTCCGGTTCAATACCCGGAAAACAGCGATTCCCGACACCTGTACGGAGCCGGTACCCTGGTGCCGCACCGGTTTTTACCTGCCGCAGCGTTTGCCTTTTACATTCGACCCGCTGTTCCATGCCGGCGCGTACTACGTACAAGAAGCCGCTTCGATGTTTCTGGAGCAAGCGATACGCCACTGCGTGACGACTCCCGTAAAATGCCTCGACCTGTGTGCGGCGCCGGGCGGGAAATCCACGCACCTGGCCGGCATACTGCCCGAAGGCAGCCTGCTCGTAAGCAACGAGGTAATCCGCAGCCGGAGCTATATCTTAAACGAGAACCTGATTAAATGGGGCTATCCCGACGTGATAGTAACCAACGACGACCCGGAGGAAATAGGCCGCTTAACCGGTTTTTTCGACGTCGTCGTGGCCGATGTTCCCTGCTCGGGCGAAGGGATGTTCCGGAAAGATGCGGCCAGCGCCGGCGAATGGAGCGTAGCGAACGTACAGCTTTGCGCCGCACGGCAGCGCCGGATTATCGAGGATGTGTGGAGCGCCCTGCGTCCGGGCGGCCTGTTGATTTACAGTACATGCACCTACAACACGGACGAAAACGAAGAAAACGTGCGGTACATCGCGGAAGAATTAGGCGCCGAAGCGGTATCCCTGCCGGTTCCGGCCGGATGGAACATTACCGGAGCGCTCGCTCATAGCCGTCCGGTACACCGGTTCTTGCCGCACCGCACTCAGGGCGAAGGCTTTTTCCTGGCCGTGCTGCGGAAAACCGGCGACGTAGAAAAAAGCGCCGCAACCTACCGGAACAAGAAAAAAGAAAAGAAGAAAGCGTCGTTACCGGTACCGGCCGCCGCGAAAAGCTGGATAAGCCGCCCGGAGCGATACGAGTTCGAAACGGTACAAGATACGGTACGCGCGTTTACCGGGCCATATTATGCCGACTACCGGCAGCTTTCCGGAACGTTGCATCTGCTGCATGCGGGAATCGAGATAGGGAAAATAAAGGGGAAAGACCTGCAACCCGCCCAGGCGCTCGCCCTGTCGACGGCATTTAACCGCAACGCTTTTCCTTCGGTGGAGATAGGATGGAAAGAGGCCATCGACTACTTACGCCGGGAACCGGTAGCAGTACCGGATACCGTGGCGAAAGGACACATACTGCTTACCTACGCCGGCCTGCCGCTCGGATTCGTAAAGCAATTGGGCAACCGTACGAACAACCTCTATCCGCAGGAATGGAGGATACGCACTACGTACCTGCCGGAAAGCGAGCCCCGGTTCTTTCGTTAGCCGGACGGCTCAACGCAATTTATGCCGGTTGAAGTAAGGACCGGCTTTCAGCAAAAAGAAAACCGTTGAAATTACCGTGAGGCAACCGCCGAACAGGTAGGCGTGGCTGAAACCGCCGAACACCTCGGCGATGCTTCCGCCTATCAGCAGGCCGATACCGATGCCCACATCCCAACTGGTCAGGTAAGTGGAGGTAGCCGTTCCGCGCTGGCTGTTGGGCGCTAAGTTGACGAATAGGGTGTTGAAAGCCGGAAACATGGTTCCGAAGGCCACCCCCTGCGACAAGGCGATAAACAAAAACAAATACGAGGTAAAGCCCGGGCTCCACTGCATCATCGGCTTACAAGCCGCCAACGCGAAGAAGCTGGCGCAGGCCAGAAACATCCCGGCCGAAATAACCTGGGTAATGCGCCCTTTATCGACCTGCCTTCCCGAAAAAAGCCGCGACACGGCCAGCCCTACGGCCATACAGGTAAAATACAATCCGGAACTTACCCGGATACCGATTTCACCGGCGTACATGGCCACATAGGTAGTAGTCATCCCGTACGGAACGGAAAGCAATAAAAGGGAAAAACCGGCCGACACGCCTTTCACGAGGAAGAAACGGTCGAGCGATAAGGGTTGCCGCTCCACCGGCTGCTTGTAAGGCGTTTTCACGAGCGAAGCCATCGCCACGCCCAACGCGCCCGATACCAGCGAGCACGCGAAAATCACTTCGTACGGACAGGCGGCATACATAAACATGCCGGTCATCGGGCCGAAGCTCATGGCGATGTTGTTCGCCAGCCCGTAATAGCCCAGCCCTTCGCCCCGCCTCGACGACGGCAGGATGTCGATTACGATGGTGCTGCCGGCCACCGTAACCATGCCGAAAGCCACGCCGTGCAACACGCGCAGGGCGATAAACAACCCCAGCAGGGTAACGACCATGTAGCCTCCGAAGATAAGGGTAAAAACAACGAACGACAACAGGTACAGCGGCTTGCGGCTGAACGTATCGAGCAGGTAACCGGAAAACGGACGCACGCAAAGGCACGCGATGGTGTAGCACGACAGGATGAATCCGATCATGGATTTGCCCACCCGGAACTCTTCCGCCAGGTAAAAAGGGAGTACCGGCAGTATCAGGTAGAAAGCGAAGAACAACAAGAAGTTGGCCGCCAGGATATAGCAAAAGCCGGGGGTTAATAACTTGTCTTTAGCCATTTTCACAACAGACAGGGGTTAATCGGAACAGGTTTCGTAATGGATTTTCGCCGGGTCGAATTTATTTTTCGGCGACTGGACGCCTTCCGGATAGCCTACGGGGATAAGGGTAAGCGGAACGAGCCGCTGCGGTAACCGGAGGTAGCGGTTCACCGTTTCCATGCGTTCCGGATAGGGATAAACGGCGGTAAATACGGCTCCCAGCCCGAGCGACTCGGCAGCCAACAGGATATTCTGGGCGGCCATCGAGCAGTCTTCCACCCACAGTTTTTCCGAAACTGTCGTATCGCCGCACACCGCAATCGCCAGGGGCGCCCGGGCGAGCATCTTCCCGTACGGCAACGCCGCGGCCAACGAATCGAGGACGGAACGGTTGCGGATAACCACGAATTCCCACGGACGTAAATCGCGCCCGGTAGGCGCCGCCATCCCGGCCCGGAGCAACAGCTCCGTTTTTTCTTTTTCCACGGGGCGTTCTTGGTATTGCCGTACGCTTTTCCGTTGCAGGATGTTGGCAATCACCGGGTTTACCGCCTCTTTATTTTCTGTGCCCTGGCGCGAAGTACAGGCGGAAAGGCTCATCAGCGCGATGCAACCGGCCGCCCATGCCAGTAAAGTTCTTTTTGTTTTCATCGGAGGTTCTTTCTTTTTACCGCTTGCAAAAGTACGCGTTTAACCCGTGCGGCGGTTACGCCGGCGGGATGTTTTCGTATTAAATATCCTTATTTGTTCCGGCAGGGAGGTATGTACCCGCCGGTTCGCCGCATCTCCGTACCGGAGCGGCGGGTTATGTTATTATTTGTTTCGGAGGGCATCCATCGTATCGGCGAAAATGTTATCTTTACGAACATTTAAACAAAAACGATATGGAAACCAAACGATTCAAGACGAATGCCGCATGCGGCGGCTGCGTAGCGCACATCGGAACCGAGCTGAACAAAATCGTATCGCCTGACGCCTGGCAAATCGACCTCGGCTCGGCCGGCAAGATTCTTACCGTGCAGGCCGATATTCCCGAAGAAAAAATCATCGCCGCCGTAACGAAAGCCGGTTATCAAGCGGAACCGGTTCGGTGAAACAGCATACCGGCACGTTACCCGCCGGTATAGGGCGGAGAGCGCTGCAAACAACAGTTCGAAAACAACTTTAAACAGATAAACACATGGAAACGAATCAATGCATCGGTATTCTTACCTCGGGCGGCGACGCACCGGGTATGAATGCGGCAATCCGCGCCATTACGCGGGCCGCTATCTACAACGGGTTCAAGGTAAAAGGGATTTACCGCGGATACGAGGGGCTGATTAACGACGAAATAAAAGATTTTACCACCGAGAATGTGAGCAACATCATCCAGCGGGGCGGTACGATTCTGAAAACGGCGCGCTCCGAGGAATTCAAAACGGCGGAGGGAAGAAAGAAGGCGTACGAGAATATGGTGAAGCACGGCATCACGGCGCTGGTGGTTATCGGCGGCGACGGCTCGCTCACGGGTGCGCGGGCGTTTGCCGACGAATACAATATTCCGTGCATCGGGTTGCCGGGTACCATCGACAACGACTTATTCGGCACGGATACCACCATCGGATACGATACGGCGCTGAATACGATTCTGGATTGCGTGGATAAGATACGCGACACGGCTTCGTCGCACGACCGCATTTTCTTCGTGGAGGTGATGGGGCGCGATGCGGGCTTCCTGGCGCAGAACAGTGCGATTGCGGCGGGGGCGGAAGCGGCCATCATTCCGGAAGACCAGACGGATGTAGACCAGTTGGAGGAGTTTATCAGCCGGGGTTGCCGCAAAACGAAGAACAGCAGTATCGTGATTGTTTCGGAAAGCAAGAAAGACGGGGGCGCCATGCATTATGCGGAACGGGTAAAGAAGGAGTATCCGCAGTACGACGTGCGCGTTACCATCCTGGGGCATTTGCAGCGGGGCGGCTCGCCTACGGCGTCGGACCGCATCCTGGCGAGCCGGCTGGGCGTGGCGAGCATCGAAGCGATTTTAGAGGGGCAACGGAACGTGATGATGGGTATCCGGAACGACCAAATCGTATATGTGCCGTTCAGCAAAGCGATTAAGAACGACAAGCCTATCAACCGCGACTTAATCCGGGTGCTGGATGTGTTGTCGATTTAAAGGCATGTTC
>DBGBSM010000202.1:0-2457 GCA_048468815.1 Parabacteroides sp. | reverse complement strand
GTTCTAATCGCATTTTGTAGAATTGAAATTTCGTTATTTTTCCGGGTACAAAGGCTTCTCCGGTAGTTATAATCGCATTTTGTAGAATTAGGATACGAAGCCGGCACCAGCAAATAACCGCTAAACATTTCTTTTAATCATATCAGTACGGAATTGAAATCAAAACAAATTTCCCTATTCCACTGACCCGTCCCATCACTTCATTCCCATCGTAACTTTCGGCAAAACAAAAACACGGAAACACAGTTCCGAACCGGATATACTGTGCTCCCGTGCTTATATATTATATAAATTCGCGGAAAAATCAGAATGCGTACGAAACCCCGATAGCCGGCATCAACGCATAAATCGAATAATGGCCGCCGAATGTGCGGTCCTGTCCCGTAAGCAAATCCTTATCCGTATACGAGCCGTCGCGACCGAACCCCGTTACGTACGAAAAAGCGAAATCGACCGATAACGATTGCAGCGGACGGAAACTCAAGCCCGCCGTAACCCCGAACTTATCCATACTCGGCGTTTCCGGATTCAGGTAATCGTCTTTCACCGGCGACTCGTCGTAATACGCACCCAACCGAACATCGAACCGTTTGGTAGCGGCGAATTGCGCGCCCGCCCGGTAGATACGCGAATTATGATACTCTTTAGCAGCCACCAAGTTGTACTGGCTCAGCGAAGAAGGCGCAAACTCGATAGCGAGCGTTTTATACGCACCCCATCCTACGAACTGCACCTCGCCCGAAACCGTCCAGCGATCCGTAGGCCTATACGTCACTCCCACATTCCAGTTATCGGGCAACGGCAGCTCGGCGCTGAACGTACCCTCATCCAACGGGGGCACCGCTATACCTTTGATAGGCAGCTGAATTTGCGGATATTTAGTCTGGATGGTCTGCAATAAAGCATTTACCTCCGGCAGCAAAATCTCCTTCAGATCCCTTTCGTTCGCATAGCTCAACGAAATATCCCCTTCTTTCACCCGCGCCGTAACCTTCGAACGGTACGACACCCCCAACGTAATCTTATCGTTTACGTCGAACATGGCACCCACGTTAAAGCCCAACCGCATCCCGGCATCCCCGCGAAGGTTCACCGAAGCAGCCGAAGCATCGCGGTACTTCTCGATATCCTGCACCATCGTATTGACCAATCCGGCCCATTGCGGATTTGCCTGTAACACAGGAGCCAGCTGAGGCAACAGCTTTTCGGCCATCGCATTCATCTGCCCCGGCCCGATCAGCGCCCGGCTCAGCTTGATATTGCCGAACTCCATCATCAACCCGGCGCCGATACTCAAGCGGTCGGTAATCTTCCACGACACCGTAGGCTGGATATTAAACGCCTTCAGCGAAATATCCTGTACCAAGTGAGCGCCCTTCCAATCCTTACCCCAGTCCATCGCACTCCCGTAAGGAGTGGTTACGCTTACGCCGGCAGCCAGAAAATCGTAAATCTTGAACCCCGCATATAAATAAAAAGGCGTACTCGGCGTATTGTCCGTCCGTTCCAAGTAATCGCCCTGGGTAAACTTTCCTTTGGAAAAAATACCCGAAATGCCGGCCGACAAATGAATATCGTTCTCCATAAAAGCCATTCCCGCCGGATTGAAATGCATGCTCTCCGCACCCAATTTCATAGCCGTGCCCACATGCCCCATACCGGCTTGCTTCGTACTTTGCGCATTTACCTGGTAACCTTCGGCTGCTGCATACGTGAACGAAAGCACGGAAAGACAGGCCGTTACAAATAATTTCTTCATAAAGATATAAATTAGTTAGTACTTCGATGCGCCCCTCCCGGGGCTAAAAACGGGGCAAAGGTAATTACTTTTCCCGAAACCTACACACTTTCCGTAAAAATGTGCAATAACGACATATCCGATGCTGTCCGACAAATTGGCCACCGCAAAAAAGAGAAAAACATTTTCACTGTTCGTTCCTTAACCTTTTCTGCGTGCCCGCTACCAAAAAGAAAAAACGTACCGGGAACGCTATTTAACTCCCTTCTGTATTATACAACGTTCTGCGTTTATAAGATAGCCGAGCGGGTGATTTCCGAGTTTCTATTCCTTCCACACCACAAAACGCCCTGAAGTTACGGTCAGACGTATCCCTAAGAATTACAGCGGCCAGAGACGTATATGCGCTTCAGGACGACCAGGAATGGCAAGGCATCCCTAAGAATCACAGCAGCCGGCCGACGGTACTTTATCCCCGTCACGCATTCACGTCAGGCATAATGCAGAGCGTACCCCGTGCGTTCGTCTCCCAACCGGAATAGGCGAAATTACGGGCAAACACAACGAAGCCAGAAACAGCACCTCCCTACTTTTCCAGCAAAGCCCCCAGTGCAACGAGGCCCCTGTACAAAGCGCAAAGTAACGGTACTTTCTTCACTTTTCCGTTTCAAGAGTCGCCGGTTTATCATCCGGAAACGCTGTTCCGTTACTTTTATCAC
>DBGBSM010000201.1:0-2111 GCA_048468815.1 Parabacteroides sp. | reverse complement strand
GTGGTTTTGCGCTTGGCTCCTTCGGTCTTTACCTGTTTCTCGAGCAAAATCGTAGCGCCACGCTCGTCGGCGTCGTCGAGGATACCGGTGAGCTTGATGCCGCTTTTGAGCAACATCTCCACTTCGTTCCCTTTATTTTTCAGGTATTGGCGGAGCACTTTGAACGGCGACGTGATTCCCGCCGAGCCTACCTCGAGTTCGTAATCTTCCGTATCCCGGTCGAGATGCGCTTCCAGGTAACGGCTCAATTCGGCGCAGGTATCTATATCTACGCCTTCGTCGTTATCGATTTCGACCGTAATCAGGTTATCGGGGCGCACATCTACTGCTACCAGGTAATTATCCGAGGAGGCCAACTTCTCCTCAACCAGCTGTTTTACAACGTCTTTATCTATCATATACCTTCCGTTAAGAACAAAAGAAGGGGACTATCCGCCCCCTCCGTCATCCTCTTATCAGCCGCAAATATACGAATTATCCATGACTATACAAAAGGTGTTATCTGATTTCGGGCGCTCGAACGGGCATTAAGATGTTAATATAGTATAAATATTCACATCGGGTAAAAAATCGTTCCCGGATTTTTATGCAGGCGTATCCTAAATAGAAGGAGGAAACACAGAGGCACGGATACACAGAAAAGAATCAATTACCGGCTCGATAATTATGAAAAGTACTTTCGATAGTTATCAAAAGAACTTTTGACAGCTATCAAAAGTTCTCACCACAATTGTGAAAAGTACTTTTCACAATTATCAAAATAACCATTCGGCGTGCGCTTACAAAAAAACATCCGGCACAGCTCGAAAGCCGGTGCCGGATGCATGAATGAAACTCAATCATCTATTCATCCCCGGGGATATTCGGAAACCCCGGGCGACAGTATCAACTTACTCTCACAGCAAGATAGCGATCGACGGAATATTTGCCGGGACCGGCGATATACATCACGATAAACACCACGAGGTATACCAATGCCAGCTCCTTTGCCCGGAAAGCGTCCGCCCCGTGAACCACGAATACGGCGGTAGCCATCGCCAGCATCATCGGAATCAAGACGATACGGTACAACGCACCGAAGATAAACCCGAGCGAACAGGCTATTTCGACAAACAAAATCAGCCACAAGGCGTGGGTGGTATCCAGGCCGAACGGCGCCGGGAAACCGGTGGAGAGAGCGGAAAAATTATTCCACTTTTCTACGCCGTGCGACAACAGCAACAGGCCGAAAACAAGGCGTACGGCCAGTAAAAGCAACGATACCCCGGTGCCGGCGGGCTGTAGCGGAAATAAGAAACGGTATAACGCTTTCATAGGCTATGACGATTAAAATCGTTCTCTGGTATTGTAACAGCGAAAAAACGGAAATGTTGCGGGCCCGCCGGTTATTCTTCCACCGGATAGCCCACGGGATTATTCATCATCGGGTATTGGGCCGGCGCCAGCCGGAATAGCTTCCGGAGCTTTTCTATATCCATCGAAGCCCGCGGAACCGTAACCAGCCCCGCCGAAGCGCAAAACAGCGACACGTTCTGCGACACGATTCCTACGTCGTACGCGCCCATCCGGATGCGCACTTCGGTATCGCCCATCGAAAAGCGGGACGTATCGGATACGTATACCAGAAATACCGGCGCATTGACCATAAAATCCTGCTGGTCGGCTACCCACAACCGTTGGTCGCCTTCTATCACCGGTTCGAGCCGGTGCTCCGGGGCATTGTACAAGTAAGAGCCGCGGGCAAAAACCGCATAAATATCCACATCCTGCGCATTCAAGGCCGACGGTGCGGTGCGATGACCCGTTTCTTCGCGGTTCACGCCGTTGGCCGCCCACAATAAATCCGATAAATCGGAAAGCGACAGTTCCCGGTCGGCGAACAAACGGCCGGACTTACGTACCGCCATCGTTTCCATAAACGACTTTCCCCGGCTTTTGTCCGGTTCGTTCAATTCAATTATTTCCATATCTTTTATTCTTTTACTCTGTAAAATAACTGTTTTGCCCCATGAACGGTTCAAGAGCGGGAAAGAGGGAATACCGACGGTAAGAAAAAGTATAAGGTCGAAAAAAACGGCGTGCCGGACGCCCGGCAAAGAAACCGGAAAAAA
>DBGBSM010000200.1:0-2841 GCA_048468815.1 Parabacteroides sp. | reverse complement strand
ATGGCCATCGTGGTGGACGAGTTCGGCGGCACTTCCGGAATCGTTACGATGGAAGATATTCTCGAAGAAATCGTGGGCGAAATATCCGACGAGTACGACGAGGATGAAAAGCAATATGTGAAACTGGCCGACGGAAGCCTGGTGTTCGAAGGGAAAATCCTGCTTACCGATTTCTTCCGGATCGTACGCGCCGAGGAAAGCGATTTCGGGAAGCTGACGGAAGAGGTGGAAACCCTGGGCGGCTTGTTGCTCGAAATAAAAGGCGATTTCCCCGAGCGGCGCGAAGTAATCACCTACGGGCCTTACCGGTTCCAGGTGCTCGAGCTGGACGACCGCCGCATTCTTAAAATAAAATTCAACCGCCTGCCTCCGGCCGGCGAAACCGAAGGAGCCGAACCGTGCCGTTGATTCGCCGACACGATTCGCCGCTTTGGGGAATCTGGAAAATAGAAGAGCCGGATACCGGGCTGTTGCGTATGCTCGATAACCGCGAATGGTACGAGCCGTTGCTGGAAACCCTGTCCGCTCCGCATCGCCGGAGGGAATGGCTCGCCGCGCGGGTGTTGCTTAAAACATTATTGGGCAGGGAAGTACAGGTGGCCTATACGGAAACCGGACGCCCGTATTGTCCCGGCGAGCCGTATGCCGTAAGCATCTCCCATACGCGGGGATACGCTGCGGTTTGCGTAACGGCCGGTTTTCCGCCGGGAATCGACATCGAGTACCGGTCGGACCGGGTAAAGAAAGTGGCGTCGCGCTTCCTTGATGAATCCGAGTTGCAGCAAATCTCTCCGGAATGCGACGTGTTGTCGTTGCAGCTTTACTGGTCGGCCAAGGAGGCCGTATTCAAGGCGCTCGGGCAACAAAACGTGGATTTCAGCCGGCATATCCGCATCCGTCCGTTCCGTCCGGCCGAGGCAGGTGTCTTTGAAGCGGTGGAAACGCGTACGTGTCCGGGGCATACTTACCAGGTGCGGTACGAGGTTACCGGTGCGTACGTGGTAACCTATATCGCCGGATAAAGGCCGGATAAACACGAGTGCGGCGGTTCAACTAATAAACGGTATACGTATGAAACGGAATCTTATTTTGCTCCTTGCGGCAATCGGTATCGTCGCCGTGCTGATGATTATCGGGAACGTACTGGTTATCGGCGAACGGCTCGCCCGGATTCATGCGTGGCTCGAATATGTTTTTTATGCCTTTATCGGTTTGCTGCTCACCGTTTATGTACTGCTGCCGGTAATCCGGGTGTTGCGTACTTCCCCGCTTCCGCCGTTAGACGAGGAAACTTTAGCGGATGCCACACCCGCGCATTTGCGTGCCGTGGGCATGATGCTGGCGAAAAATAACGGTTATATCTCCGATAAGGCGCAACGGAAAGCCCACCGGGAGGCGTTAACCGCCTTTTTGGCGCAGCATAAAGACTGTAAAGAGCGCATCGCCGGCAAGCTGACGGAAGAACTGGAAAAGCGTTTCTGCGAAATGAACACCGAAATCAGGAACCAGGCGCTTACGGCGTTTTTGATTACCGGCCTGTCCCAAAACGGGAAATTCGATTTTATTACTACCCTGGGCATTAATTTCCGGATGATCGGCCGGTTGGTCGCCCTTTCCGGTTTCCGGCCCACTTATCTCCAACTGGTAAAATTGTATGCGAGCGTACTGAGCGCTTCTTTCATCACTTATTTCTCCGAAGAAATGCTCGACGACATCGACTTTACCGCCCTGGCGAATACGCTCCGTTTGCCGGGTATCCTGGTTTCGTCGCTGATGGATGGGGCGCTTACCGCTTTGATGACGTTGCGTATCGGGTATATTACGAAAAAATACATCCAGTCAGGCAGCCGGGGTTTCGATAAGAAAGCGGCCCGCCGGTACGGCATCCGGAATGCCCGGAAAGAGATACCGGAAGTGGTGAAGGCCGGCGGTGCGAAACTGCGTGAGTATACCGTAAGCGGTTTCGCCTCGCTCTGGAAAAAGAAAAATCCTTTCGCCAAGGAATAGGCTGCCGTTTTTACTAAATGCCGGTTCGTGGAATAGCCGGTAAAATCCGTTTCCACGCAGGAACAGGCTGGCGTTTTTATCGGGCGCGACCTCCTCCTTGTAGGCGCTAACCTGTTTTGCCTTGATTCACAGGTGTTGTCGTTAACTGAGCGGCATTCGCCTTGTCGTGGGATAAGGCGAATGCGCGTGAGGCGAAGTATCTGTTGCCTCGCCAGGCGTTTCGGTAAGGAGAACAAGGTAAATTTACGGTTCGTGCAAGGGCTGCATGGTGCCTACCGACGGGCTGCATGGTTGTTTTTTTATCCTTTTCCTCTTCCGGTACATGGGCGTCTCCGTTTGCCGGAAAACTATGTTCATATTGTGCACCGGCGCTTATCCGATGCATGCTGAAGCGAAACCGGTTTTCTGCTCCGCATTTCTTTTTTTCTTCGCCGGAGAAACTGTATTCTTAGCCTGCGAATATAAATTTGCAACTTGCGAATATGTATTCTGAGGCTGCGAATTTATATTCGCAACCTTAGAATATAGTTTTTATGCCGCGCAAACCGGATTTTGTTCTGCATGTAAAATAAAAAGGCATACGGATTTTTCGAAATCGCTTCATCGAAAAAAACGGCCGTTTATCCGTTTATTTGCCTGTTTCGGGTTGTTTTTTGCCGGCATTTTTTTCGCTGTTTTCTCTTATTCGCCCGGTCGTCCGGCGTTTTTTTAAGTGATGCCGTCCGGTTTAGCGGCCCGAATCCTGGAGAGAGCTACCTGTTTTCGGCAAGCGTTCGTATCCGTCCGGTACAAGTAAATTTATATTATCGGCCTTTTGCCGTCCAGGCCTGATAC
>DBGBSM010000199.1:0-5089 GCA_048468815.1 Parabacteroides sp. | reverse complement strand
ATATATATTCGCAACCTACGGATTTATATTCGCAGCCTAAGAATACAGTTTTTATGCAAACCAAGCCCTTTTTTCATGCTGCGAACGCACCTTTTCCGAAAGGCGGTTTTCCAATTCAGCCGTTCCTGGCGCCGCCCCTTTGCGCAATAAAACCAAAAGCCGGTTGCGCCGTATGCCTTTTCCTTCTCCTGCCCGACCGGACGTACGGGCGGCGTTCCGGTACGGGTAAACCGGCGTTTTTTGCAGAAATGCCGTTCACTTGTCCCGGTATTTTAACGGAATCATGTACCTTTGCTTCCGCCGAACGGAACGCAAGGCACGTATACCGGGCGTTCCGCGCCGCCGGAAGATAGAAAATCAAACTGTATAGATATGAAAAGGATTTTATGCCCCGCCTGTGAAAATTACGTTGTTTTCGACGAAACGCTTTATAAACCGGGCGAGCCGGTCGTACTCGTATGCAACCGGTGTACCAAGCAATTTACCATACGGTTGCGCAAACCCGGAGTAAAGCCCGGTACGGAAACCGCTCCCGGCGGTACAACGAGCGGTGAAATACGCGAATCCGACGAAGGATACGGCCACATTACCGTAATCGAAAACACCTTCGGTTACAAACAGGAGCTTCCGCTCGCACCGGGCGACAACATCATCGGCCGCTACTCTAAGGGAAACGAAATCGAAGTGCCCGTGATTACGGGCGACCCGAGCATGGGACGCAACCACTGCGTAGTGAACGTAAAACGCGACAAACACGGCCGGCTCGTTTATACGTTGCGCGATTTTCCCAGCCTTACCGGCACGTTCCTGGGCAACAAATGCCTCGGCAAGAAAGAACAGGTGGTGCTGAACGACGGGGATATAGTGACCATCGGAGCTACCACCTTCATCGTGAACTTCGCTAAACCGGAAGAGGCGTGACCGCCGGAACGCCGTCCGCTTCACCGGCCGGATTGCAACGGCAATACGAACTGCTGCAAAAAGAATACCGGTACGAGCTGGAAACCTACCGTAAACAGGCTGCGCAAGGCGGCATTTACCGCAATGTACGGCAAGGACTCGCCTGGTATCCCGTAGCGGCCGGCCGTAGCTATTATAATTCGCTCGACCAGCCGGTTATCGAGATAGAGCGGACGGAACACCCGGAAACCGAGCATACTTTCGAATACGGCAAGCCGGTATGTTTCTTCAGTTCGCCCGATAACGGAAGCATCCGGTACTTTTCTTTTTCGGCCACCATCAGTTACGTACAGGAAAACAGGATGGTGGTGATACTGCCTTCGACCGATGTGGTTCCCGGATTACAAAGCTGCACCCGGCTGGGCGTTCAGCTTCATTTCGACGAAACGAGCTACAAAGCCATGTTTGCCGCCCTTACCGAAGCCCTGCAAGCCAACGGCAACCGTACGGCTCTTCTGCGCGAAGTATTGAGCGGAAGCCGGCTTCCTTCGTGCCGTTCGATGTTCCCGGAACGGTTTCCCTGGCTGAATGCCTCGCAGGAAGAAGCGGTAAACAAAGTACTGTGCGCCCACGACGTAGCCGTAGTACACGGCCCCCCGGGTACCGGAAAAACGACTACGCTGGTGGAAGCGGTTTACGAAACGCTTCACCGCGAGAATCAGGTACTGGTATGCGCCCAAAGCAACACGGCCGTCGACTGGATTGCCGAGAAACTCGTAGACCGGGGCATCCCTGTTTTGCGTATCGGCAACCCTACCCGGGTAAACGATAAAATGTTGTCGTTTACGTACGAGCGCCGGTTCGAGTCGCACCCCGATTACCCGGAACTGTGGAGCGTACGGAAAGCGATACGCGAGCTTTATGCCCGTAAACGGCAAGGAAAACAAGCCGGGAAAGAGAATTTCCGCAACCGGCTGTTCGCCTTGCGCACCCGGGCTACCGAACTGGAAATCAAAATCGACGAAGCGCTGTTCGCCGAGGCCCGCGTAATTGCCTCTACCCTGGTGGGTGCCGCCAACAACGTACTGAACCGGAAACGTTTCACCACGTTGTTTATCGACGAGGCGGCGCAAGCGCTCGAAGCGGCTTGCTGGATACCGATAACGAAATCCGACCGGGTAATCCTGGCCGGCGACCCGTGCCAGCTTCCGCCTACCGTGAAATGTCCGGAAGCCGCCCGCGAAGGATTGGGCATTACGCTAATCGAAAAAATCGCCGGACGTATTCCCCAGGCCGTATCCTTGCTGCGGATACAGTACCGGATGCACGAAACCATCATGCGTTTTTCGTCCGACTGGTTTTACCGCGGCGCCCTCGAAGCGGCGCCGGATGTAAAGGAACGGGGTATCTTGCAATTCGATACGCCGGTAGTTTGGTACAATACCGCCGCCGCAGGTTATGCCGAAGCGTGCTCGTCGGATACACAGAGCCGAAGCAACCTCGACGAAGCCCGTTTCCTTCTTTTTCAATTGCAAAACTACATCCTGAAAATCGGCGCGGAACGGATCATAGACGAAAATATCGATTTCGGCATTATCTCGCCTTACAAAGCTCAGGTGCATTGCCTGCGCCGCCTGGTAAAAACGACTCCTTTTTTCCGGCCTTTCCGCAAATCGGTTACCATCCATACGGTAGACGGATTCCAGGGACAGGAACGCGACGTGATATTTATCAGCCTGGTTCGCGCCAACGAAAACGGACGAATCGGTTTTTTAAACGATTTGCGCCGGATGAACGTGGCGATGAGCCGCGCCCGTATGAAATTAGTGATTATCGGAGATGCGCCCACCCTAACGAAACATGCTTTTTATAAAAAGCTATACGAGTATATCGCTGCGCAGGGTGCGGTAGAAGATATTCCGGCCGGATTCGAATTGCCTTTTGCAGAACAGGAATAAATGAAAATCGAACGGCAGGCATGGTTACTCGGAAATAATCCTGTACTTTTACGCCGGTAATCAAAAAAAGTTCAAGATATGTTTTCAGGAATCATAGAGGAGGCGGCTACTGTCGTAGCGCTGCGCCCCGAACAGGGAAACCTGCATCTGACCCTCCGGTGCTCGTTCACCGGCGAATTGAAAATCGACCAGAGCGTGGCCCATAACGGCGTATGCCTTACGGTGGTAAGCAAAGAGGCCGATACGTATACGGTAACCGCCATCCAGGAAACGCTGGAGCGTTCCAATTTAGGAAGGTTACAACCGGGCGATCAGGTGAACGTAGAACGCAGCATGCCGATGAACGGCAGGCTCGACGGCCATATCGTACAAGGGCATGTAGACCAGACTGCCGTTTGTACGGACGTTACGGAAGCCGACGGAAGCTGGTATTTCACGTTCGAGTACGCATTCGACAAAGAAATGGCCCGCAAAGGGTACATGACGGTAGAAAAGGGTTCGGTTTGCGTGAACGGGGTGAGCCTCACGGTATGCAACTCTGCCGATAATACCTTCCAGGTTGCCATCATCCCGTATACCTACGAGCATACGAATTTCCACCGGATTGAAAAAGGTACCGTGGTGAACCTGGAATTCGACATCGTGGGGAAATACATCAGCAAGATGATGGCGTTCCGGTAATCCGACACGTCCCGGGAAATAACTTCCGGGATAGTTTTAAAAGCGTTGCAGGCCTTCGGAGCAATAAAAAAGCCGGGAAAAATTATTTTCCGCGGCTTTTGTTATATACCGTATCGTTTATATCTCCGATTTCGAAGTTACCAGCTTATATCCGTGGCCGTGGATATTCACGATACTCAAGTCGGGGTCTTGCTTCAGTAACTTGCGTAATTTGGTAATATATACATCCATGCTGCGGGCGCTGAAGTACGAGTCGCTCTTCCATACGGCACGGAGGGCGAACATCCTTTCCACCACTTTATTCGCATGCTCGCAAAACAAAGCCAGTAATGCGCTTTCCTTGGTAGTAAGCTGCATAACCGTATCATCTATCGTAAGCGTTTGCTTGCGGGTATCGAACAAGTACCTGCCCAGCCGGTAATATACCACCGTTTTCGGCTTTTCACCCTTGGCGCGCCACAAGATAGCCCGCATACGCGCCAGTAACTCTTCCAGGATAAACGGTTTGCGCACCAAGTCGTCGGCTCCCGCCAGAAACATGGCGACCACATCCGCCGTATGAGGCTTGGAAGCCATAAATATAACGGCTATATCCTCATTCTTAGCCTTGATAGTCCTACATATTTCCTGTTCGGCCGGGTCGTCCGCTACAATATCCAACACACACAACGCACACCCCTTTTCCATACAAAGGCCGGGAATCTCGGTTTTATCGGCAGAAAGAGCCACCTGATATCCCTGCAACTGCAAATACTCCTGAAGCAAATTTCCTAAATTCGCGTCTTTCTCATAAATAAGAACCCCTGTCTTTCCGTCCATATAATTCTGTTAGTGTGATTAAACTTATAACTCCGTTCTGCCGGGACGCCTTGCGGCAACAAACACATCCAACCGGGTGCGCCCGGTATTCGTACAACATCCTCTCAAAAAAGTAAACAGAATCGTATCGTACACCTCCACCGCCGAGTAATTGGTATACACGTCCGACGGCCGCAACATCACCGGATTGTCTTTTATGATTAACGACACGATTTCGTAATTCACTTCTTTTAAAAAGGAACCTTCTTTCACTCCCTCCCCGAACAAGCGGAGGCATTCGGCAGCAAAGGTACTCTTTTCTTTTTCGAGCCGGTGCATAGCCTGCGGAAATTTCTGCAAATCATCGTAAAATTTCCGGCTGTACCAACACGGATTTTCCATCACCTGTGCATAAAAGGCGAGCAACGCTTCCAATGCCGAATCCGCATCCTTACACACCCGGGCTAAACGTTCGGTACGTTTCCGGCCGTAATAATCGATACCTTCCGACAACAATTCCTCCTTATCACAGAAATAATCGTAAATGGTACGCTTCGATATGGAAATAGACCGGGCGATGGCGTCCATACTGATACTTTTGATTCCATACTGTGAAAATTGCCCGAAAGCAGCCTGGATAATCCGCTTTTTAATCCATTCGTCTTTTCGGAAAGCCGATTCGCCGCCTTCCGCCGTATTCCGGAGAGTTTTTACCATGATTTGTCCGTTTCGTCACACTGCAATGCCGCTAC
>DBGBSM010000198.1:0-7726 GCA_048468815.1 Parabacteroides sp. | reverse complement strand
TTCATTTTTTTCTCTTGAAAGAAAATCCCGATTGAGTGAGGGCAGTAGCCAAGTTTACTTGGATAATGCCGAGCGTGAGGGATTTATGCAAAAAAACGAAGCAAAAAAAGTTCAAGGGCTAACGCTCGTTCGCTAAAAATGGCACTCCACTCACTGAAGGCCCCGAACTCGCTCCTTACAGGAGCTCAAACAGCGTGGCCTTCCGGACGTTCGCTACGTACCATTTTCTTTACGTTCTCTCACTGAGGCCCGGGGTTCCGTACGACGAGGCCGGCTTTATACCATACGGTAAAACTGTTGTTTTATACAAAACGGTCAGTGCTTTTCAATGCGTTAAAACTTCCCTTTTATACAATACGAACAGGTTAATCTACGATATATATACATATATACGATACATATATAATTGTCAGCATATATAATCGTTAGCAGACGTTTTATAGCGAGCTGGCGTCTCATCGTATAAAGCCCCAAGAGCAATAAAGCTGTCACCTCTTCTCGGCGCCGTAGGTGCCGAGCCGGTGCCCGAGCGGCTATGGAGCGGGAAAGGGCCTTCCCGAGCGAAGCGTTAAGCAGACCGGCCTGAGAGAGCGTGAAAAAAGCCACGCTGTTTGAGCTTCCAAAGGAAGCGAGTTCGGGGCTTTTAGCGAACGAAGGACGGGATGTAGCGAGAGTGAGGTGAGCCCTTGAACTTTTTTTGCTTCGTTTTTTTCTTTCAAGAGAAAAAAATGAAGGCCCGCCGTGGCAACGGCCTAAAACTGCCCTTCGCGGCAAGCGAAAAGCCCCCTCGTGGCAACGACTAACACCGCTTAGGAAAAGAAAAAAGTTTTCTTCCAAAGTTCTTTTCCAAAAAGAACGCCCCCTCAATACCTTACCTCCGGAATATACTCCGCCCTGTACGACTGCATCATCGTAGCCAGCGTACGCAGCACCGTACCCTGCCGGTCGGTAAACACGATACACTGGCTCGCCGTTCCGCCGAACAGCAACAAATCGTCGTGAATCATCCGCACACTGCTCATATAGGCCGACGTGTACGCCCCGTCGAGCGGCACGTTCAGCTCCACCGACGCCTTGCGCGAAACCGGGTCGACCTGATATATCAACGCACGCGAGATATGATTCGTCAGCCCGTTGTCATACACCAACACCCGGTCGGGCGCCAGCGGCCAGTTGCTATGCATCCCCGAAGCCACGCCGGCTTCCGGCAACTCCACCGTACCGTCTTTTCCCACCCGATACACCACATCGCCCGTCTGCGCGTCGATTTTCCACAACTCGCTCCGCCAGTTGAACGACATATAAAAATTCCCCTCCGCATCGAAATTCACCGAGTTGGCATGCAACCAATCCTCCCGGTACGTAATCGGCTCGGCCAGTACCGACGTAACCGCCACCACATCCATGATATGCGGGTCGTCCTGCGGATTCAGTTCGTTAAAACAATCCCACTGCTTCAGCACCTTTCCCTTCATATCCAGGATAACATACCCGTCGCCCCATACCACTTCCTGCGCACTTCCGCCCCGGGCCGACAAATCGAACGGCTTCGGCACGTAATGTACCGCCACCAGGTTTCCGTCGGGCATACGCCGCACATCGTGATGCACCCACAAATCCGTAGAAGGACGCTCCAGCAAGCGGTTCCCGTAAATATCGAGCACCACGATTTCCTTGCCCGTATACGCCTTCGCCGGATGCGTGCCCACGATACACGAAAACGTATTGAACTCCGGGCTGAAAGTAGCCACGATTACGTTCTCCTCCATCTTCTCGTACCACACCACCGTACCCTCCGGGTTCACCACCACGATGTACCCCGGCGTATCCGGCTGCATCAGCAAGATATAGCCCGGCACCGCTTCCGTGAGGTTATCCGACAGCACCGAGCAAAGCGGCACATCCGCCGGCAACCGGCCGGTAGTAAACGTATACTCGTCCGACTCGGCCGTTTCGCCGCCCGCCGATACCGACACCTTGAACCGGTACATCGTTTGCGGCTCCAGGAACACCAGCGTGGCGGTAGCCGACAAAGCCGGTTCCGATACGGCCGTTTGCCGGCGCGACGCCTCGTCGCCCTCCTTCCAGTACGTAACCTGATACGCCGCTTCCGTACGGAAACGGAATCCGAGGTCGACCCGCAAGGCATTATCGGCGCGTACCTTCGCTTCGATCGACTCGATCAGATCGCCGGCCCGTACCCCTTCATCCTTGCTACACGCTACAGGCAAAAGCAAAATAAATAACAACAATATGTAGTTCAAATTCTTCATACGATACGTTATAATCATCCATATCTCCTATAAAACAAACACAAAGGCACGGATACACAGAGAAATAACCGGGAACCGATTCGTTTTTACAAACTCCGTTTTCACGTTCCGGCGCTTCCTATCCGGGTTAAACGCCCCGGAATCAAAAGCGCCGCTTCCGTGAAATTCTACCGGTTCCCGCCGAACAGACAAAGTCCGTTTATCCGAACGAAATCTCCGTGTTTCCGTGCCCCGGTATTTCTACGCTCTTCGTTAGTTCGCGGCGAAGCTGCGGCAACCCGCCAAAGCCGGATTCAAATCCACTTCACGCTTCGGCGCCGGCATATAGCGGCGGATGTCGTTCTCGGTCAAGTCTTGCGGATACACCTTCCAATCCGACGAAAAATCGGCCGTCGACGGGTCTTTCGCGTTCTTCTCCTTCCATTCCGAAGCCAGCTTGATACCCGCGATATACTTGTCCATGCGGTCTTTCCACAGCCCCATCCGTATCAGGTCGGGACGGCGTACTCCTTCGTTGTGTAACTCAAGCAACCGCTCGTCGCAAATAGCGTTGCGCAGCGCCGCCTTGTCGGCGTAATCGGCCAGTTGCAGGTTATGCTGGTCGTTCTGGAACGCCCTTTCGCGAATCCGGTTAATCAAGTCGACCGCCTCCTGTGTGGGGCCGTTCAGTTCGTTCAGGATTTCCGCCTTACACAAAATCATATCCGCCAGCCGCATAATCGGCATGTTGTTCTTCGTATTGTAATTGTACGAGCCCGGATGCGTGTATTTGTACTTCTTCGTGTAGGCAGCTCCTAACTCGCTCATCACGCGCGCCGGCGTATCTTCGTATACCTTGCCGCACTCTTCGGGCGAAACCGGGATACGGAAAAGATGCTGCGGCACCGTTTCGTCGGTATCGTATACGTTACGGAAATTCGTAACCAACATTTCCGAGTACCGCTCGTCGTCGATTTCGTACTGCCAGGCAAGCTGCAACGGCACGCTGAACAGGTTCCAGCCCATATCGTATTCCCACGGCGTGTGGTTCATCCCGATGTCGGACGAGCCCGAAGAAATATCCTTGCTGGAACGGACGGCGAAAATCAGCTCGTTGTTGTACAGCGTTTCGTCGGTTTCCGGATTGAACACATCCCATATTTTCGGTTGCAGCGAATACACGCTTCCTTCGGCGGCCAGCACCTCGTTGACGTAGCCCAGCGCCGTACGCCACAGCGTAGCATCGTCGCCCCCGGCCAAGCGCGTACGGCCGGCCATCCGCATATACAAGCGGCAAAGGAACCCGGCGGCAGCCCCCGAGGTAGGACGCCCGGCATCGAGCTTATCCGCGTACGAAGGAGGAAGGTTCTTCTTGGCTGCCGTAAAATCCTGCTCTATCTGCGTTTCCAATTCTTCTATCGAAGCGGGAGGCAATGCGGCGTCGACCGCTGTCTCGGTATCGGTTACCAGCGGAACGGTGTAATACATGTCGGTAAGCTGGTAATAGCCGAACGCACGCATAAAATACGCCTGGGCCAACAGCCGGTCTTTCTCGGCCTGCGCCGTGGCTTCGTCGTCGCCGAACAAGCTGTTTTCCAGCTTCGGAATCTCTTCGAGGGCGATATTGGCGCGGCTGATGATTTTGTAACACGAATCCCACCAGCGACCTACGTCCTGGTTACCGGGCAGCTTCGACTCGTTGAGCAACTCGGTATCCATTTCTTTCCGGAAGCAGGCGTCGGTAGTCATGTCGTTGAGATAGAAAATCGAGCGGGCGGTAAGCGAGCGCAACGGCTGGTACATCCCGTTCACGGCCGCCACGGCATCGTCTTTGCTCGTAAACGCATTGTCGCCCGTAAGCTCCGAGTAAACCACTTCGTCTAACGTATCGTTGCACGAAAACAACATCCCCGCCGAGAGGAATACGCAAGCGCATATACATCCTTTTTTTATTATATTCTTCATAATTCCAGCCGATTAAAACGTTATTTTTGCTCCAAAGTTAAACATCCGGTACGAGGGGTACGAACTGAAATCGAGCCCTTGCGCTACGGCGCTGTCGTTATTCACGCTCACCTCGGGGTCGAACCCTTTGTAGTTGGTGATGGTAAACAAGTTCTGTGCGCCTACGAATACACGGAGGTTTTTTACATATTTATAGGTATCGCCCCATTTCTTCAACGGCAACGAATAGCCTACTTCGAGGTTCTGCAACCGCAGGTAACTGGCGTTCTCTACAAACCGGGAGTTGATATACGAGCCGTATTTCACGCCGGCGTCTTTCTTCCAGCTATTCCGCGGAATAGTGTTCGACGGATTGTTCTGCGTCCAGCGGCCGGCCGACTCTTTCAGCCGGTTGCTGTCTTCGAGTACCACGCGCGAGAGGTTGAGCAAGTCGTTGCCGATGGAAGCGTCGAAGAAGAACGAGAAATCGAAATCGCGGAAACGGAAGTTGTTACCCAAGCCGAGAATCACGTCGGGGTTACCGTCGCCGATTACTTTCCGGTCTTTTTCGTCGATTACGCCGTTATTGTCCAAATCCTTGAATTTCGGGTCGCCCGGCACGGCCGTAGGTTGCGGGGCGTATGTTTCGCCTTCCTGGATAATACCGTCGAATACGTATCCGTACAGCGAACTCATGGCATAGCCTTCCTTCAGGATGGTGTATTCTTCCCAGTTGTACCAGCCTTGGGGCGATACTTGCTCGTAACGGGCTTCGCCTTTGTTCAGTTCGAGTACCTTATTCCGGTTGCGCGAAATATTCAAGGTGGTGTTCCACGAGAAATTCTGGCCGATGATGTTGTTGCTCCGGATAAAGAGCTCGAACCCCTTGTTCTGGATTTTCCCGTTGTTACCCATCATGGTAGTAAAACCGCCGGTGGAGATAGATACGGAAACCGGGTTCAGCAAATCGCGGGTTTTCTTGAGGTACCAGTCGAAGTTGAATTCGATGCGCTTGTCGAGCAACGAAAAATCGAGCCCCAAGTCGAGCTGCGAAGTCGACTCCCATTTCAACGCTTCGTTACCCGGGTTCGACGGATACATCCCTTTCACGATGGCAGCACCGCCCAAGAATACGTCGGTCATGGCGAACTTACGCTGCGACAGGTAGTTGCCGATGCCGTCGTTACCGGTAACGCCGTAGCTGGCGCGCAGCTTGAGGTCGTAGAACAACGGTTTGATAAAGCTCATAAACGACTCGTCGCCCAACTGCCAGGCTACCGAACCCGAAGGAAAATAACCCCATTTGTTGCCCGGACCGAAGTTGGAAGCCCCGTCGGCGCGGATGGAGGCGTTGAGGATATACTTGCCGTTGAGCACGTATTCGGCCCGGCCGAAGAACGAAAGCGTGGTATGGTCTTCGCGGCGCGACGAAATCCAGTCGATGGTGCTGGCGGCGCCCATGCTGTTGAAGGTAAACTGGTCGGTCGAGAAGCCGTGTGCCTCCATTCCGTCGTTGATGGCGATTTGCTTGGTCCAGGTAGTACCGGCCAGTATTTTCACATCGTGTTTTTCGGCAAACGCCTGGTGCCAGGTAAGCAAGGCGTCCATCTGTTGCTGGTCGGTTTTCCAGTTCTGCACGGTAGCGAGCCCGTCGTTCGACTTACCTACGTTGGTGGATTTCGGATAATACTTCTGCGATTTGCGGTTCGTATTGCTGTACGTATATTGCACCCGGGCGGTAAGCGATTTCAAGATGTCGGCCTCACCGTAGATGGTAGAGTATACGTTGTTGGTAACGTCGTCGAACTCGATGTCGTACAGTTCGTTCAGGATGCCCGGCTTCTTTCCCTGCTCGCCGAAAACGTCGTATCCCGAGGGCGTGATAAGGGGCGACATCATGAAGATGTTATAAATGACGTTGTCGGTGGTGGTGTTGGTTCCCATGTTCAGGTAATTCTTCTTGGAGCGGGCCATATAGATGTTGGAGCCGAAGCGTACGCGGTCCGACAATTTATATTCAAGGTTGACGCGCGAACTGAACCGGTTGAAGTTGGTATTGACCAGTACGCCCAGGTCGTCGAGGTAACTCCCCGAAATGGCCATCGACAGTTTGTCGCCGCCGCCGATAATCGAGAACTGATGGGTTTGCGTCATGGCCGTACGGGTGGTGGCGTCGATCCAGTCGACCCCTTTGCCGGTGTACTTCAGTTGTTCGGCCGTGTAAGGCGCATTGCCGGAGCTTCCGTTTTCTTCCCACACCTTCATGTTGTAACCCATGAAATCCTGCGCATCCATCAAGTCCCACGGATTGCGGAGTTTCTTTACGGAGGCGTTGTACGAGTAGTTCACCTCGAAATGGTTCTTCGAGCCTTTCTTGGTGGTGATAATTACGACCCCGTTGGCGCCGCGCGCTCCGTAGATGGCGGTAGCGGCCGCATCTTTCAGGATTTCGATGGATTCGATATCTTCGGGATTCACCTGGTTGCCTATTTCCGTCTGGAAACCGTCGATTACATACAGCGGGTCGTTACTGGAACTGATAGACGAGGTACCGCGGATACGAATCGTAATGCCCCCGCCCGGCTCGCTCGAGTTCTGGCGAACCTGTACGCCGGCGGCCCGTCCTTTCAGGAACTGGGCGGTATTGGTTACCACGCCGGCCTTGATGTCGTCGGTTTTCAGCGACGTGATGGCGCCGGCCAAATCCCGCTTTTTCGTTACGCCGTACCCTACTACCACTACTTCGTCGAGCTTCCGGGTATCTTCGAACAAGGTGATTACCATCCGGCCCGTGCTTTTCGCCGTTACCTCGGTAGGCTGGTAGCCGATGTACGATACCAGCAACACGGCATCCTGGGGCGCTTCGAGGGTAAACCGCCCGTCGATGTCGGTAACGGTACCGAGTTGGGTGCGTCCTTTCACCACTACGTTGGCACCGATTACCGGTACGCCGGCTTCGTCTTGTACAACGCCGGTTACGGGTACGTTCTGGGGTGCCGACGGAGATAAAGCGACCGTACGTACTTCATTGGCTTTGCTTCTGATAATTACCTGGCGGTCTTCGATGCGATACGAATATCCCGTATTCCGGAAAAGCTGGTCGAGCACTTCGCCGATGGTGGCATTTTTCACATGTACGTCGGTAGTAACATTTACATCCACCGAATTGTCGTTGAAGAAAAAGGTAAAATCGCTTTTCGACTCGATTTCTTTCAGTATCTCGCCTACACTGCAGTCCTGCTTATCGAGCGAGATTTTAAAGTTCTGCGCATACGTGGATGCTGTTAGGCCGGTTGCGATAAAAGTTAACAAAAGGGCCGTCACTTTCATTACCCTGAAGGTGCTCCGCAGAGCGAAAAGCGCGTCCCGCATCTTGATTTTTTTCATAACTCACACTATTTTTAATGATTTAAGTAAGAGGGGATACAGGGATTACTCACATGCCTGTTTCCTCGTAAAAAGATGGTAAGTAAAATCCGGATCAACGTATAAAATCCTTTTCTCCGGCAGGTTCAAGGGTCGTTCTGAAA
>DBGBSM010000197.1:0-4408 GCA_048468815.1 Parabacteroides sp. | reverse complement strand
ACGATGGTTTCTATTGCGGTTACCTCATTCTAACCCCTTGTATATCATCACTCCGCTTTCTTCGTTCCGGTAGGTGCGTTTTCCCGTTTTTACCAAGCAACTAAGTTTTATGCGAGTAATCATCTATTCCAACTATTAATCGAAAGAGTAAAGAGTATGAAAATTCATGTGTATTTATGTATGATGCTCCTTCTTTTCTGTGCGGTTACAACCCAGGCCGCAACCGAAAAAGAAAGCATCCGAGTAACCGGTACCGTAGTATCGGAAGGAGAAGCGCTGCCCGGGGTGGCGATTCTGGTTAAAGGCACCGCTAACGGAACCGTGACCGACTTAAACGGACAATATGCCATTAACGTTCCGGAAAACGGCACGCTGGTATTTTCGTTTATCGGGTTGAAAACCCAGGAAATCGCCGTGAGAAACCGCAAAATCATCAACGTAACGATGGAAAGCGACGCGCAGGCGTTAGACGAAGTGATGGTGGTAGCGTATTCTACCGCAAAGAAATACAGTTTTACCGGGGCAGCCTCGACCGTAAAAGGCGACGAGATAGCCAAGCTGAAAACATCGAGCGTATCCAAAGCGTTGCAAGGTACCGTATCGGGCTTGCAGTCGAGCTCTTCGAGCGGACAGCCGGGTACCGACGCCGACATCCGTATCCGCGGTATCGGTTCGATCAATGCGTCGAGCTCACCGCTGTATGTGGTCGACGGCGTTCCTTACGACGGTAACATAAATGCCATCAACCCCGATGACATCGCCTCCATCACCGTATTGAAAGATGCCGCCTCGGCTGCTCTGTACGGTTCGCGCGGCGCCAACGGGGTAATTATTATCACCACCAAGCAAGGTAGAACCGAGTCGAAAGCCACCGTAAACGTAAAAGCTACCTTCGGCGTATCCAAACGGGCGGTAAGCGATTACAAGCGGTTGGGTACGAACGACCATTTTCAATTGTACTGGGAAGCTTTACGCAACCAATATGCCAAGGATACCAAAAATTATACGCCGGAAACAGCAGCCATCACCGCCTCGCAAGATTTGGTTTCGAAGTTGATGGGCGGCGGCCCCAATCCTTACGGCCCGAATTATCCCGAACCGGTAGGAACCGACGGCAAGTTGGTAGCCGGTGCCGTTCCGTTATGGAGCACCGACTGGATAGAAGCTTGCGAACAAGACGCTTACCGTACCGACGTAGGCTTGAACGTATCGGGCGGCGGTAAAAACAACCAATACTATTTTTCGGTAGGTTACCTCGACGACAAAGGTATCGCGCTCGAATCGGGATACAAACGTTTCAACCTGCGTACCAACCTTTCGAGCGACATCAACAAGTGGCTGAAAGGGGGCGCCAATATCGGATTTACCCACTCCATCCAGAATTACCCGATGTCGTCCGACTCGAACACCGGTAACGTAATCAATACCGGCCGGTTGATTCCGGAATTTTATCCGCAATACAAAATGAATGCCGACGGGAGCTATCAACTCGACGCCTCGGGTAACCTGCAACCCGACTTCGGCTCGTACCGCCCCGACATCGCCAACTGGAATATCCCGGCTACTTTACCGCTGGATAAAACGGAAAACCTGCGCGACGAATTGAGCGCCCGTACATTCCTGGAAGTTACGTTTATCAAAGGGCTGAAATTCAAAACCAGCTTTAACTTCGACCTGGTTAATTACAATTCGCTGGATTACACCAACCCCAAAATCGGGCCGTCGGTTCGTACCGGAGGAGGTAGCTCACGCACCAACACCCGCACCCTTTCATGGACCTGGAACAATATCCTGACATATGAACGCGATTTCGGCGACCATCATTTAAACGTATTGGCGGGTGAAGAAGCCTATTCGTACCGGTACGATTATTTGTATGCTTCGCGCTCGAAAATGGCGTTACCCGATTTCCCCGAGCTCACGGTAGGTTCTCAATTGACAGGCGGTAACGGCTACCGGTACGATTACTCGTTAATCGGATACCTGCTTCGCGCCGAATACAACTACCAAGGCAAATATTTCTTGTCGGCCTCGTACCGGCGCGACGGCTCTTCGCGTTTCGCACCCGAAACCCGTTGGGGTAACTTCTGGTCGGTCGGCGCTTCGTGGAGAATCGAGAAAGAAAAATTCATGGCGGCTACCGAAGACTGGTTGTCGGCTCTTACGCTGAAAGCCAGCTACGGCGCACAAGGAAACGACGACCTGGGTACCTATTACGCCAGCAACGGTTTGTATGCCATCACATCGAATACGGGCGAAAGCGCACTGGTTTCCGACCGGTTGGCTACCCCGAAGCTGAAGTGGGAAACGAACCTGAACTTCAATATCGGGCTCGATTTTTCTTTGTGGAACAACCGGTTATCGGGCTCGTTCGATTTCTTCCAGCGTAAATCGAAAGACCTGCTGTATTCGCGTCCGCTCGCTACGTCGCTGGGTTATTCTACAATCGACGAAAACGTAGGGGCATTGAAAAATACCGGTTTCGAAATCGAACTGAAAGGAACGGTTATCGATACCCGCGACTTCAAATGGTCGCTCGGAATGAACCTGACGCACTATAAGAACAAAGTAACCGAACTGCCGCTGAAAGACATGCCGGCCGGTAGCTTTACCAAATTGCAGGAAGGCCGTTCGGTATATGACTTTTACCTGAAAGAATGGGCCGGCGTAGACCCGGAAAACGGCAACCCGTTATGGTACAAAGACGTACTGGACGACAACGGAAACGTAATAGACCAAACCACGACGAGCGTCTATTCGAATGCCTCTTACCGCTTCGTAAACAAATCGTCGTTACCCGACGTATACGGCGGTTTCAATACGGCTTTTACCTACAAAGGATTCGAGCTTTCCGCTTTGTTCGCTTACAGCATCGGCGGGTATGTATACAACCGCGACGTGGTTATGTTGATGGGTAACGGGTCGGTAGCCGGACGCGCCTGGCATGAGGATATGTTGAACCGCTGGACACCCGAGAACCGGTATACCGACATTCCGGCCCTGGGTACTAAAACCAACAGTTGGACGAGTACTTCCACCCGGTTCTTATACAACAACTCGTACCTGCGTTTGAAGAATGTCATGCTTTCGTATTCGTTGCCGAAACAGTTGATAAACAAAATTACGCTGCAAAACGTACAGGTATTCGTGCAGGGCGATAACTTGTTTACCGTACACAAGGTACCGGGAATGGACCCCGAACAGGGCATTACGGGCGTAACGTATTTCCGCTATCCGGCCATGCGTTCGTTTACGGGAGGTATTAACGTAACATTCTAATTTTAAACAGTCGATATACAATATATGAAAAAGTTTATTCTCAATATAAGTTTAGCGATTTCCGGATTAGCCGGAATGTGCGGATGTAGCGGAAGTTTCCTCGACCATGAGCCGACCGATTCCGTTCCCGACGAAATAGCCAAAGACCCTTCCAATGCGGAGCGGGTATTCAACGGCGCCTGGTATAACTTGTTCGAAGATACGTACACCTATGCCAATATGGGTTACCGGGCTTTTATGTGCCAGGACGATATGATGGGTAACGACATCGTGTCGCGACCGGCGTACGGATTCGACTCGTCATACCGCTTTACCGACATATCCGACCCTACGGTAGGCCGTACCGGTTTTGCCTGGTCGCTCCTGTATAAAACCATTCACAACTGCAACCTGGTTATTTCGATGAAATTACCCGAGGGTGAAGACGCTACCGCCTTGCATTACGCGCAGGGAAAAGCCTTGGCGCTCCGGGCCTTCTGTTATCTTCACCTGGTACAACATTACCAGTTCACTTACCTGAAAGATAAAACGGCTCTTTGCGTACCGGTTTACACGGAACCGAATACCACCGATTCGCAACCCAAGGCTCGCTCGACCGTGGAAGAAGTATATCAGCTTATCCTGGACGATTTAACCGATGCGAAAGCGCTTTTAGCCAACTACAACCGGAACGGCGTGATGTTCAAACCGAATATCGACGTGGTAAACGGATTGCTGGCCCGTACGCATTTGTTGATGGGCAACTGGGGCGAAGCGGCCAAGGCTGCCAAAGACGCCCGGAAAGGATATGCGTTGATGAACGAGGAAGAATATAAATCGGGGTTCAGCGACGCTAAAAATCCCGAATGGATGTGGGCGCACCTGCAAACGCTCGACCAATCGAATGCCAGCTACAATTTCTATTATATCGACGTAGTGGTAAGCGATTCGTACAACAGTTTTATGGCCGACCCGCACTTTATGAACCTGTTCAACGACGGCGATTACCGGAAAGATTTGTTCCAGTGGATGCGCGAAGGGTATTTGGGATACCGCAAATTCCGTATCCGCGCCGACGAAACGGGCGATATTCTGTTGATGCGCGCGTCGGAAATGTATCTTATCGAAGCGGAAGCGCAGGCTCGCAACC
>DBGBSM010000196.1:0-8221 GCA_048468815.1 Parabacteroides sp. | reverse complement strand
GCTGCGGGGGCCGGCAGCTACAATGCGGCTTACCTGGAGGAAGTGGATGCCGTATTCGTTCCGGGGGTGATGGTGAAGAAAAGGAGTTCTTACCTCGGCATCCGCATCAAAGGCGACAGCATGGCGCCTACGTTGTTGAACGGGGGGTATCTGATTATTCGCGAACTGAGCCGCCCGGAATGGCGGAATATCCGCGAAGGCTATATCTATGTGGTGGTAACCCGCGAGGGGCTTACGTATGTGAAGCGGATTAAAAACCGGCTCGCCCAAGGTTTCCTGGTGTGTACTTCGGACAACCCGGATAAAATGGCCTACGGGAATTTCAACATCTACGAAGAAGACATCCACTCGGTTTGGTACGCCGAGTGGTACTTTACCGCCAAAATGCCC
Source organism: Parabacteroides sp. (assembly GCA_048468815.1). Classification (GTDB taxonomy): domain Bacteria; phylum Bacteroidota; class Bacteroidia; order Bacteroidales; family Tannerellaceae; genus Parabacteroides_B. The sequence goes on along the minus strand of DBGBSM010000196.1, from coordinate 7,831 downwards.
AATATCCAGGAACAGTATTACCAGCGCCTCGACCGCCTGGAAACCGGTTTCGACGAAATCCGCGAGCAGTTCCTCCTGCTGTCGAAGAGCGTCAAGGCGCTGAAAGGACGGGAAGAGGCATGAACCCGCATCTTCGTTTCGCTTAACCGGTACCTCTTCGGAGCTCCCCTTTTATTTGTTCCGCGTAACGCCCGTTCGGTTATATAAGGTAGTGAGCCGGCCGGAAAAGCAAAACGGCGGCTTTTCACCGGCCGGATTTCTCCTATCGGGCCGTTTCTTCCGCTTTTACCCATTCGATGTCGATTCCCTGCCCGTCCGGAATGTTTCCGGAAATGAAATGCAGGTAAGAAACGCCGGCTTGCGAAGGAACCTGGCTGAGCGGTATCCGTTTTTTTCTTTTCTTTCCGTCTACATAGAGCGTAGCTTCTTGGTGCGGCTTATCCAAATCCCAGCTTATTTTTATTTCGTGCCAGCCGTCATCGCCGATACCGAGTGCGTTCCGGCTCAATTCGGTGCCGTACAGGGCGAAATACCGGGCTACCGTATCGCACGGGTTGAACCACCGGTCATGCAACGAAAGGGTAACTTCCTGCGACTGTTCCGGCAACCGCAGGCTTACCGTTACCGCTCCTCTCCGGAGTGCCGGGAAATTCCATACCGCACCCCGGTTGTCGATAACCAGCGTATCGTCCGGCAGATAGGCGATATTCAACACCCTACGTCCCGGGTCGGCAGGATGTTTTTTCGTGCGGCATCCTTCTGTCCGGTTGTAGGCGCAGTGTCCCTGTATTCCTTTATAATAATTGAATGTACACCATTGGGCGAGCGAATCCGAAAAATCGCAGTAGCGTTCCTTTTCGTACAGCCAGCGTACGTCGAACAATACGAGCGCCCGGTGGCCCCGGTTCTGCCCGAGCGATACGAGTACTTTGCCCGGTGCGGGTTCTACGAACTGGCTTTGATGAACGCCCCGGTCTATTCCCGGTTCGTATGCGTAGCCCGGTTCGTTGCGGCGCGGGTCGAGGTACAGTTCGCGCATGCCGGTCCAGGTCTTGCCGTCATCGTCGGAAATGGCGGCGTGAATTACGTCGCGGTTGGTAAATACGTCGTCCCATACGCCGTTCGTGTTCCCTGTTTCGGGCAGGGGTGTGGTGTTACACCAAACGAACAGGATTCTTCCGTCGCGTAGCCGTCCTATCGTCGGCATGGTGATGGTTCCGTAAAAAGGAGAAGGGGAGGAGGGGCTCCAGGTAAGGCCGCCGTCGGTTGAAAAAGCCTGGTAATGGGTATCTTGTGCGGTTCGCATCAACATCCATAACCGGCCGTCGTTCAGTTCGATAACAGTAGGTTCCACGGCACCGTGGTTCCAGCGGATACCCTGGTGGAAACCGCCTCCTGTGTGGTCGGGAGCGGTAACGATACCCGATTGCGTCCAGGTTTTGCCGTCGTCGTCGGATACGAAGGTAAAGCTGCCTTTTGTTTTTTCGGCCGGCCCGCTGTAGTGGGCGGCCACTACGATACGCCGTCCGTTCCGGATAAAAACGGGCGGTTTGATCATGATAGCCGGCTTATCCGAAATACGGGTTATCGTCCGGTCGCCGTTCAAGCCGCCTTTCGTTCGGATGCAATATACGCCTGCCGGATTCGCCGTGCTTACCAGGCGGATGTACTCGCCGCTCGCCGGACTTCGTACGTCGGCGAAAGGGAGTTCTTTCGGCAGGGGCACTTTTTTCCAGGTGATGCCGTGGTCGGCACTACACAGGCAAAATGTTCCGGTTTCGGCCTGTTCGCCGTAATTGTAATGTCTTATTTCTCCGTTTTCGAGCAACGATAATCCGATGTAGGCGTCGGAAGGCGGCTCGGCTACTTTCACCGGGGCGTATACCTCGTCGAGCGTGGAGGGAACGGCCGTTTGTGCTTGTAGGGTGCAGATGCAGGCGCAAAGTGCGGCCGGTAATGTAAAGCGGGCGATTGTTTTCATATCGTGCGGTTGTGAAGGTGAATCGTATTTTACAAAGATAAGAATAAAAACGGTTGCATGTGCTTTGTTATATACAGGTATTGTTGCGTTACGGGCGTTCGGATCGGTTCCGGATGAAGCTTGATTTGTGTTAATAAATAAAAATCATTTTCTTTCTTATTAAACCGGAAGCGTCGATCGGCGTCTATGCAGCGTGCAAACAGAAACAAGGTAAGAAATATAACTGTAAGTTCATGGTTAAATCGTGCAAATACCTGGCGATGGTATTTTTATCAGTCCTGACGCTGGCAGCGAGTGCGCAGCAACAAACAATCGAGGTAAAAGGAACGGTGTATGAAAAGGAAACCGGTCTGCCGTTGGAGCAGGCGACCGTCCGCTTGCTGAATGTAAAAGACAGTACCCTGGTGAAGGGTGCGGCCGCCGGCCGGAACGGCGCTTTCGACATCCGTGCGGTGAAACCCGGTACGTATTTGTTCAGCGCGTCTTATCTCGGTTTCGAAACGTTTTACGAAACCTTGCAGATTACCGGGAAAACCGATCCGGTGAACGTGGGGAAGATTTACCTTTCCGAAAGCGGTATCCTGCTGGGCGAGGCGGTGGTTACGGGTAAGGCGCCGGAGATGGTGGTGCGGAACGATACGGTAGAGTATAACGCCGACTCGTATAAGGTGGCCGAAGGTTCCGTACTCGAAGACTTGCTGAAGAAGATGCCCGGCGTGGAAATCGATTCCGAAGGGAAAATCACGGTGAACGGCAAAGAAGTGAAAAAGATGCTGGTAGACGGGAAAGAGTTCTTTTCCGACGATCCGAAGGTGGCTTCCAAGAATCTCCCCACCAAGATGATCGATAAGGTGCAGGTGCTCGATAAGAAATCCGACATGGCGCAGCTTACCGGTTTCGACGACGGCGAAGAGGAAACGGTGATTAACCTGACCGTGAAGCCGGGAATGAAGCAAGGCTGGTTCGGCAATGCGTTCGCCGGTTACGGAACCAAAGACCGGTACGAAGCGAATGCGATGGTAAACCGGTTTGTCAATAACGACCAGCTTACCTTGATGGGCGGAGCGAACAACACCAACAATATGGGCTTTACCGACCTGGCTTCGACTATGTTCGAAGGTATGTCGGGTATGCGTCGCGGGCGGCGTGGCGGGGGAGGGGCCGGAAACGGCATTACCCAGTCGGGCAACGGCGGCTTTAATTTCAGCAAAGAGTTCAATCCGGCTACTATCCTGGGCGGGAATGCCCGGTACGCCCATTCCGATACCGACGCCGAAAGCAAGAGCAGCACGCAGAATATCCTGTCGAACAACGAATCGTCGTACAGCAACGAAACGAATTACAGTCGTAACAAAAGCGACAATATCGGAGCGAATTTCCGTCTCGAATGGAATCCCGATACGCTTACCCGGATTATCTTTACGCCGAACTTCAGTTATAACCGGAGCCGGAACGACGAGATAAGCGCCTTCAATACGCTCGACAACGCCCTCGATACGGTGAATGTGGGTAAATCGGACTACTTTTCGCACGGCGAAGGGTATAACGTATCCGGTACCCTCGATTATAGCCGCAAGCTGAACAGCCGCGGCCGGGTGTTCAGCTTTTCGGTAAGCGGCGGATATAACGATTCGTATAATAAAGGTACGAACTACTCGTTAACCAACTATTACCAACTGGAGGGCGCTGCCCGCGACGAACTCATCGACCAGCGGTTCCGCTACGACAACAACGGCTACAATTACCGGGTTTTCCTTTCGTGGGTAGAACCGGTGGGACACAATAACTTTATCCAGACTACCTACAGCATCAGCCAGCAGCGGCAGGAGTCGCTGAAAAATACGTTTATCCAGGACGAAAACGGCGATTACAACGTGCTCGATGTGGATTACAGCAAAAGTTACCGCAATACGTTTCTGAACCAGCGCGCCAGCCTGAGCTTCAAGTCGCAGCGCGAAATGTACAATTATACCATCGGGTTCAATGTAGACCCTTCCACTTCGAAGAGTACCAATTTCGTGGGCGACAGTACGATTAACGTGCTCAAGCGGAGCGTGGTGAATCTTTCGCCGATGGCGCAGTTCAACTACCGTTTCGACAAGCGCACCAATTTGCGCATCGATTACAACGGCCGCACCACCCAGCCTTCGATGACGCAGTTGCAGCCGGTGGCCGATATTACCGACCCGTTGAATACCATTATCGGAAATCCCGACCTGAAACCGAAGTATACCAATAACCTCTCGGTGCGTTTCCAGAAGTTCGTACCCGAGAAGCAACAGGCTTTTATGGTATGGCTCAGCGGAAATTACATATTGAACGACATCGTAAGCAAAACCGATTACAACACGGCTTCGGGTAAAAAGGAAACCACTTATGCCAATATGAACGGCAACTGGGGGGCGAATGCCCGGGTTATCTTCAACACGCCGTTGAAAAACAAGCGGTTTTCGATTAACTCCATGACGATGTTCTCGTATAGTAATTCGAACGGCTACGTAAACGCCGATAAAAATACCAGCAAGAACCTGGTGGCGTCGGAGCGGGCGGGCATCGACTTCCGTTCCGATATTATCGACATCGGCGTGAACGGTACGGTACGGTATAACGGCGTAAATAACTCGCTCCAGGGGCAAGACGACCGCACTACCTGGAATTATACGGCGGGAGGAACTACTACCGTGTACCTGCCGTGGAACTTCCGGCTCGAAAGCGACATCAATTATGCCGGAAACGCGGGGTATGCGGCCGGTTACCAACAAAACGAAGTGCTCTGGAACGCTTCGCTGGCCAAGCAATTCCTGAAAAACAACCAGGGAACGATTCGCGTGAAGATGTACGATATTTTGCAGCAACGCAGCAATATCTCGCGCAGCGTTACCGCCAACTATATCCGGGATACCGAGTACAATACGTTAGGGAGCTACGTGATGGTGCATTTTATTTACCGTTTCAGTATATTCAAGGGAACGAGCCAGGCACCCGATATGGGGCGCGGTCCGCGGGGCCCGCATGGGGGAGGCGGTTTCGGCCCGCGTCGTTTGTAAAAACGGGCGGGGCCGTTCAACGGTTTTTTCGGACATATCCGCCGGAAAATGTTTCTCGCACCGGTTTTTTCTGCGGAAATCCCGTACCTTTGATTTCCAGAAACCGTACAAAAATCTTTTTACCATGATACAAAAACTTTGCTTGCTGGCCGTATCCGGCTTATCGGCTTCCGCTTGGGCGGCCGGCTATACCAATTTCGTGATTATCAACCTCGACGACGTAGGCTACGGCGATTTCTCCTGTTACGGCGCTTACGGCTATACCACGCCGAACATCGACCTGATGGCTTCGGAAGGCGTGCGTTTTACCCATTTCCTGGCGGGACAACCCATCAGCGGCGCCTCGCGGGCCGGGTTGCTTACGGGGTGTTATCCCAACCGCATCGGTTTTGCCGGCGCTCCGGGCCCGGATTCCGATTACGGTATCCATCCCGACGAAATGACGCTGGGAGAGCTCGTGAAACAAAAAGGATACAGTACCGCCGTTTTCGGGAAATGGCATTTGGGCAGCCGCCGGGAGTTCCTGCCGTTGCAGAACGGGTTCGACGAATACTACGGATTGCCTTACTCCAACGACATGTGGCCTTTCCATCCGCAACAGGGCGAAATATTCGATTTTCCCGATTTGCCTACGTACGATGGAAACGATGTGGCGGGTTACAATACCGACCAGTCGCGGCTTACGACCGATTATACCGTCCGTTCGGTCGAATTTATCCGGAAGAACAAAAACAAGCCGTTTCTGTTGTACCTGGCGCATTCCATGCCGCATGTACCGCTGGCCGTGTCGGACAAGTTCAAAGGTAAAAGCGAGCAAGGATTGTACGGCGACGTGATGATGGAAATAGACTGGAGTGTGGGCGAAGTGATGAGAACGCTTCGCGAGTTAGGTTTGGAAGAGAATACGTTGGTGGTGCTTACATCCGATAACGGTCCGTGGGCGAATTACGGGAATCATGCCGGTTCCGCAGGCGGCCTGCGCGAAGCGAAAGCCACTACGTTCGACGGCGGGAACCGCGTACCTTGCATTATGTACTGGAAAGGGCATACCCGGCCGGGCACTACCTGCAACAAGCTGGCTTCGAACATCGACTTGTTTCCTACGTTGGCCGAAATCAGCGGGGCGCCGTTGCCTGCCCGTAAAATCGACGGCGTGAGTATTTTGCCGCTTATCGAAGGGGTAGAGGGGGCGAATCCCCGGGAATGGTTCGTGTATTATTATCATAAGAACGACCTGGAGGCGGTAACCGACGGCGCCTTCAAATTGGTATTTCCGCATAAATACGTAACCTACGGGGCGTATGCTCCCGGAAACGACGGGCAGCCGGGCGACCTGGCGAACCTCGAATTGCGCTATAGCGAGCTGTACGACTTGCGTCGCGACCCGGGCGAGCGGTACAACGTGATTACCCGCTATCCGGAAGAAGCAGCCAAGTTGATGCGGATTGCCGACCGGATGCGCGAAGACCTGGGCGATAACCTTACGCGGGTGAAAGGGCCGGGGCGCCGGGAGCCGCTGCGGTTAAAGTAGGTATGCATTTTTAACGACGTGGTCTAGTAAAAGAAGGCTAGTTAAATCGCGGTTGTGGCTGTAAAGGTTTCCCACCGCGATTTTTATACTGCGATTCCTTTGAACAGGCGATTTGCTTTTTTTCTTTAATTACCCCGTTTCCGTTTTATTGCACTTCTTAGTCTGTTTCTGTAGGCATGTATTTCTATTGGTTTGTATTTGTAATCTTTAATTTCTTCCTCGTCTTGTAATTTTATCGGCTTGCGCGTCGGATCGGTTCTCGGATCGAACAAAGTATTTACTGCTTCTTCTCTTTTGGTCAAGTCGAAGACATTTTGAAAATACTCGATAAAGGCATCTTTTGTGTAAAAGGTATTTGCCCGAAGGCTTTGAGCAACTGAATAGAGATCTTGCCAAGCCTGAATAAGTTCTATTTGATCTTCGTTGATAATTAACGTAAAAACATGGCTGGATTTTAATTGTACTTTCAATAACCCCCCTTTGCTTGCCTGGATAATTTTGCATATCTCTTTCAACATGTCCTGATGTTTTGTTTCTGCCTTCGATTGTTTCCTTCCTTGAGCGAATCCTCCTCCACGACGAAATAAAAATTCAGCCATGGCTCCACAATTCCCTAAGTTCGCCGGCATAAATTTTTGTTTGTCCTGAGAGGAAAGGCATGAAAATTTTTTCTCAAAATCTTGAAGTTCTTTTTCCCATCGTGTCGGATCGTCAGATGGTTTAGCGAGGGAAATTTTATTTCGCTTTAAAATTGTTTCCTGTTCAGGAGTGAGGGTTTGAAATTGGATGCCCAAAAAAACGTCCGTTGCGACTCCGGATATATCTATGTAATCCGCTTCGGTAAAATTTTCTTCGCGTAGTATGTCTCCTATTTTTATATCTTTATTCGGCATATAGTTTTCCGGAGTTTTTAATATGTCGATCGCTTCTGTATTCCATCGTAACTGCTGGATATAGGAACTGTCCCAACTCAGAATCATATCCATTTCCTTTTTAGGCACTTCTTTCAGCATGTCGGCCACATTTTTGTCCGTATATCCACCCCGCGACTCTTTCAGCATTCGTTTAACCAGGATATACTTTTCCCGTAGCGGATACACATACGTATCGTCGGTTACCAATTGGATAAGATTCGCCAGTTTGGCCTGGACGGCATTTTCCGGGCGATTGTCTTGTACATATACGGAACTTTTTCCTGCTTCCGTACGAAAAGTGCGGGAAGAACGGGTACGTGGTTGTTTGTCGGTATACATGGTTGCATTCGGTTAAAGG
>DBGBSM010000195.1:0-9163 GCA_048468815.1 Parabacteroides sp. | reverse complement strand
GCCTACAGGTACGTTGATTACTATTATGGGCGCCGGCCTGGTAGGTGCGCTGGCTTATACCTTTTCCGACACGTTCTGGTTCTCGGCGGTGGAAGGAGAGGTATACGCTTCGTCGTCGTTGTTCACGGCATTGGTTTTCTGGCTTATCCTGAAATGGGAAGACCGGGCCGACCAGCCGCATTCCGACCGGTGGATCATCCTGATTGCTTACCTGATGGGACTCTCTATCGGCGTGCACTTGCTCAACCTGCTTTGTATCCCGGCTATCGCGCTGGTATATTATTATAAGAAATTCCCGAATCCTACGATGAAAGGAACGCTCGTGGCGTTGCTCGTTTCGTGCGCCATCGTCGGACTGATGATGTACGGCGTGGTTCAGGGGTTGGTGGAAGTATGCGGATGGTTCGAACTGCTTTTCGTGAATGTATTCGGCATGCCGTACAATTCGGGTGTATTCGCGTATGTGATTATCCTGCTGGGTATCCTGGGCTGGGCCATTTACGAAACCATGCGTCCGCAGGTACATCCCGTACGGATGAAAATCGCGTTTATCCTTTCCGTCGTGTTGCTGGGCATTCCGTTTATCGGAAGCGGCTACCTGTTCGGTATCGTGTTTATCATCGCGTTGTCGTTGGTGTTGTTCCTGGTGAAGCGCATTTCCGTGCGGGCACTGAATACTACGCTGGTTTCGCTGTTGGTTATCGTGGTGGGGTATTCGTCGTATGCGTTGATATTAATCCGCTCGACGGCCGAAACACCGATGGACCAGAACTCGCCGAAGGATATTTTTACGTTGCGTACCTACCTGGCCCGCGAGCAATACGGTAAAACACCCCTCTTGTACGGCCCCACTTACGTATCCGACGTGAAACGGGAGAGCAAAGGCGGCTCGTGCGCCGTAGTAACCAAGGAAGGCGCTCCGGTATGGAGCCGCATCGTGAAAAAGGATAAAAACGAAAAAGACCGTTACTACGTTTCGAGCCACGACACGGAATACGAGTACGTAGACGAGCTCAATATGTTGTTCCCCCGTATGTACAGTACCGCTCCCAACCATGTAGACGCGTATAAGGAATGGGCGAACATCAAGGGGTATCCGGTTACGTTCAAGCGTTGCGGCGAAGATGTAACGGTGATGCAGCCCACCTTCCTCGACAACCTCGTGTTCTTCGTACGGTACCAATTGAACTTTATGTACTGGCGGTACTTTATGTGGAATTTCTCGGGGCGCCAGAACGACATCCAGGGGCACGGGGAAGTAAATCATGGCAACTGGATTACCGGTATCCGATTTATCGATAACTTTTTGGTAGGGCCGCAAGACAATATGCCCGACGATATTGCCAAAAATAAGGGACACAATGTATATTATATGTTGCCTTTGCTGTTAGGCCTCGTAGGTATTTTCTTCCAGGCCGTATCCGGCAAGCGGGGTATCCAGACGTTCTGGGTAACGTTCTTCCTGTTCTTTATGACGGGGATCGCCATCGTGCTTTACCTCAACCAAACGCCTTACCAGCCGCGCGAGCGGGATTACGCGTATGCCGGTTCGTTCTATGCGTTCTGTATCTGGATAGGTTTCGGCGTGGCGGGATTTGCCCGGCTGTTACAAAGCTTGGGTAAACTGTCGCCGGTAGCGGCCGGCTCGGTAGCTACCGGGCTGTGTCTGCTGGTTCCCCTCCAGATGGGTGCGCAGAACTGGGACGACCACGACCGTTCGGGTCGGTATGTTTGCCGCGATTTCGGAGCGAACTACCTCGAATCGTGCGAGCCGAACGCCGTAATCTTCACGAACGGCGACAACGACACTTTCCCGCTGTGGTACGCCCAGGAGGTAGAAGGTATCCGTACCGATATTCGCGTGTGCAACACCAGTTACCTGCAAACCTCGTGGTACATCGACCAGATGAAGCGGCAGGCGTACGAATCCGACCCGCTTCCCATTTCGTGGGATACGCCGGATTACGTGCAGGGCACACGTGACTTCGCGTACATTTTCCCGTTGACCGACAAGCCCATCGACTTGGGTACGGCGCTGAACTTCGTACGTTCGAACGACGAGAAATACAAAACCATTCCGGGCATTGCCCAAAAGCTCGATTACATTCCTTCGCAAAAGCTCGTTTACCAGGTGGATTCGGCCGCTGCGTTGGCAGCCGGCGTGGTATCGCCGGAAAACGATTCGCTGTTGCTCAAAGAAATGGTAATCGACCTCACCGGCAAGGATGCGCTGGGCAAGCAGGAATTGATTATCCTCGACATGCTCCAGACCAACAACTGGAAGCGCCCGATGTATTATGCCATTACCGTAGGTGAAGACCAGCATGTGAAACTGGATAACTACTTCCAGCAAACCGGCATGGCTTACCAAATCGTTCCGCTCGATGCCGCGGGCACGAGCCAGGCGGTGAATACGGAGAAGATGTTCGACAACGTAATGAACAAGTTCAAATGGGGCGGCGTAAACACGCCGGGCATCTATCTCGACGAGAATACGATGCGGATGTGTAAGAGCTTCCGGCTGGGGTTGTTCAACCGGTTGGTAGGCGCCCTTATCAATGAAGGGAAAACCGACCAGGCGCTCCAGGTGCTCGACCGGGCGATGGAAGTGCTTCCGCCCGAAAACGTTCCGCTGGATTACAGCGCTCTTTCGTTCGGCGATTCTTACTATGCCTTGCAGCAACCGGAAAAAGCGGAAGCGATTTTAAACGGTATCGTCGATAACTCGCTCCGGAATCTGAACTGGTACTTCCGCCTCAACCCGAACCAATTCGTATCGGTGCTGACGGATGTGCGCCAGGATTTGGCTACCGTACAGGAAGCGCTGCGCATCGCCAACGAGTACAACCCGGAATTTGCGAAGAAATACCAGGAGGAATTCGATAACTATCGCATGGCTTATATGAGCGTGATAGGCGCGAGCCAGCAAAAAGGATAACGATGTTTATAGAGCAGCCCCCCTGGTTCTACCGGTTGTTGTTTCCGGGAGCCTGTTGGAAAATACCCGCCGAAGAGAAGTGCGTGTATCTCACGTTCGACGACGGGCCTATTCCGGAAATGACGCCGTGGGTACTCGACGTACTGGACAAATACGGGATAAAGGCCACCTTTTTTTGCGTAGGCGACAACGTGCGGAAGTATCCCGACGTTTTCCGCATGGTGCAGGAGCGGGGCCACCGGGTGGGGAACCACACGTTCAACCACCTGCAGGGAATTCGTTGCCGTACCCGGAACTACGTAGCCAATGCGGAAAAAGCCGACGGCTATATCCGGAGCGGTCTGTTCCGGCCGCCGCACGGGCACATGCGTATCCATCAGGTGTTGCGGTTGCGTAAAAAGTACAAAATCATCATGTGGGACGTCGTTACGCGCGACTACAGCCCGCACATGACGGCCAACGGCGTATTCAACGTAGTAAAGAACTATACCCGTAACGGCTCCATTATCGTATTCCACGACTCGCTCAAAGCGGCGCCCCGCACGCGGGAAGCGTTGCCTCGCGCCTTGGAATGGCTTATCGCGGAAGGGTATCAGTTTCGTTTATTCGATTCCAATCCGGAGTAAATGGATAGGCAACGGGCTTCATCCCTGATTAAAGAAGAAGCCTTGCGGCTCGGCTTCGATGCCTGCGGAATCGCGCAAGCGGCACCCGCAAGCACCGAAGCTTTGTTTTTCGACCGTTGGCTGGCGGCCGGCGGCCATGCCGGCATGAAATATATGGAAAACTACCGGGCCTTGCGCCTCGACCCGGCCGGTTTGGTGGAAGGGGCGCAATCGGTTGTCAGCGTCGCGCTGAATTACTATCCCGAAGTGAAACAGGCGCCCGGCGCTCCCCGTATCGCCTATTACGCCTACGGACAGGATTATCACGACGTAATGAAAGAAAAATTGCGGCGGTTGCTGGCCTATATCCACGAGATGCTCCCGGATGCTCCGGATGCGCCGCCGCTCGAAGCCCGCGTATTCACCGATTCGGCGCCCCTGCTGGAACGGTATTGGGCGTGGAAAGCGGGATTAGGCTGGATCGGGAAGAACACTTGCTTGATTATTCCCGGACGAGGTTCTTTCTTTTTTCTCGGTGAAATCGTACTGAACCGGGCATTGGCTTACGACTCGCCAGTAAGAAACCGGTGTGGCACGTGTACGCGTTGCCTGGAAGCATGTCCTACCGGCGCCCTGGAAACAGCCCGTTTCCTGAACGCTTCCCGCTGCCTTTCGTACCTCACCATCGAGCACCGGGGCGAGATTCCGGAAGAACAGGCTGCCCGATTAGGCAACCGGGTATACGGATGTGATACGTGCCAGGCGGTGTGTCCGTGGAACCGTTTCGCCCGCCCCACTGCCGAAGAAGCCTTCCGGCCGAGGTCGGAGCTATTGGCGCTGGATAAAGAACGGCTTTCGGCGCTTTCGCCGGAAGAATATGCCCGGCTTTTCCGAGGTTCGGCCGTAAAGCGGGCCAAGTACGAAGGGCTGATGCGGAATGTCCGGTGCCTGATGCGGAACGAAAAGCCGGATACGGAAGCGGGAGAGGGCAAGCCGGATTAAGAAGATGAACACAGAGACACAGAGCATTTAAGAAAGAAGAGCATGCCACTTCCTTCGGGTTCGAATAACTGTTTCCTGTTCCACCCTGAAAAGAACCGGCCACTTCGTATGGAACCTCGGGGGTTCAGAGAGTAAAGTGTCATTTTTAGCGGACGAGGTATCAGTTCTTGACGTTCGTTTCTTTTGCGTCAAGGCTTAGTATATGACAAAAATAGATTTCAGACAGAAGAACAAAAGAGAAGAAAGACAGCAAGCCGCTTCTTACCGGGCCTTGAAAAGAACCGGCCTCACCGTATGGAACCCCGGGCCTCGGGCGATGAGCGTAAAGCAGCCCGGCTGGGAGTGAGCGTTAAAAAAGCCACGCTGTTTGAGCTCCAGCAAGGAGCGAGTTCGGGGCTTTTAGCGAACGAAAGCCGGGATGTAGCGAAGCGGACGTAGCCCTTGAACTTTTTTTGCTTCGTTTTTTTCTTTCAAGAGAAAAAAATGAAGACCCACCGTGGTAACGGCTTACACCGGCCTTGCCGGAGAAAAGCCAGCCTTCGTGCAGAAAGCCCTTTGTTTCTTTCCCCGGAAAGAAAGCCAGGCGGCGAGCGAAAAAGTCTACAACCCATTATACAATGTATATAAGTTATAACGCCATCAAATGAAAAGAATACAGTTTTGGATAGTAGCAGCTTGGCTGCTTTTGCTTGCTCCCGTGCTGTACGCCGGCGAGCTCGACACGGCATTGCTCCGCCTGCCCGGACTTACCCGGCTTGACACGTTAGCGCCCGGCGAGTTCAAAGAGAAATACGTTTGTTTTGTCCGGCAGCCTCTCGACCACCGGCATCCGGAAAAGGGTGCCTTCGAGCAGCGGGTGGTAGTATGCCACGCCGGGTTCGACCGCCCCACTGTGTTCGTTACCGAAGGATACGGAGGCGCGTACGCCTTGAATCCGCAGTACCGGGAAGAGCTGTCACGCCTGTTCGATGCCAACGTGGTGCTGGCCGAACACCGTTACTTCCTCGAATCCACACCCGTTCCGGCCGACTGGCAATACTTGACAGCCGAAAATTCGGCGGCCGACTTGCATCGTATTTACGAGACGTTGCATCCCGTTTACCCGGGCAAATGGATGAGCACCGGCATCAGCAAAGGCGGCCAAACCACCTTGATTTACCGCACGTATTACCCCGACGACATGGCATTTTCGGTAGCGTATGTCGCTCCGCTGTGCCGAGCGGCCGAAGACGGGCGCCACGAGCTTTTTTTCCGTCACATAGGAACCCCTGCCGTACGGAAGAAAGTATACGCTTTCCAGCTCGACCTGTTGAAGCGGCGCGAAGCGCTGATGCCGTTTTTCGAAACTTATTGCCAGGAAAGGAAACTGACTTTCCGGCGCTCGTTGCACGAAGTTTACGATTATTGCGTACTGGAGTATGCTTTCGCTTTCTGGCAATGGGGTACGCCAGGCGCAGCGATTCCCGGAAAGAAAGCGTCGCTCCCCGACCGTTTCGACCACTTCGTCGCCGTCAGCGACCCGGTTTACTTCGCCGAAAACCAGCCGAACTTGCCCTTCTTTATCCAAGCTGCCCGTGAACTGGGCTATTACGGATACGATACGGCGCTGTTCGCCGGTTACCTCTCCATACCCGATAGCCGCGGATATTTACAACGTCTCCTGCTGCCGGAAGGGCGCTCGGTTCCTTTCGAGCCGGATTTGCACGATAGAATCGTGCGTTTCCTGGAAGAGAACGACCCGAAGCTGATATGTATCTACGGTGGTAACGACCCCTGGACGGCGGCCGCCATTCCGGACATGCCGCACAAGCACAACCGGCTTATCCTGATACAGCCTGGCGGAAGCCACCTCACCCGCATCGGTACGTTACCGGAGAAATTACAGAAAAAGGCCGTTGAGCGCATTACGGAGTGGCTCGCCGAATAACAGCCGGTTGCCGTTCGTATTTCCTTTTTTTTGCCGTCGGCTGCCCGGAGAAGGGTGAGTGCACCGGTACCTGGCTAGCCGAAGGGGCGAGTGTACTGAACCTTTCTTGTCCTTCCCGCTATACACGAGGCGCATGCTACCTAGGGTGCACAATGCAGCCTACCTAGCATGCACTCCGCGTGCTACCTAGGGTGCATGTTGCGTGCTACCTAGCATGCACTCCGTCGATAGAGCGTATGTTTTTCCCTCCTCCGGTATGCAGCGAAGGAGGACGACGGGCGTACGGATTGTATAACCGGATTGTGTGCTAGCGTCCGGAACCGGCACCTTGCTTCCGGCAACGACCGGCGCTTTCCTGTAAAATATATGCACGGCGCCTTTTTCCTGTTCGCTACTTTTGCGTACTTTTGGCTGCGAATCACTAAACACTGTATCTGTTATGAAGAAAGTACTGGTTACGTACGATATGTTCCGCGAAGGATTTAAGGAACTGGAGGGGAAATACGACGTGGTATTTCCCGAAGGACGCGATTTTACCTATGAAGAAGTATGGGAAATGATTCCGGAGTTCGACGTGCTCTGCTCAATGTTCGACTTTCCGGTGAATAAAGAGTTGCTCGACCGCGTCGCAAAGCTGCAACTGGTGTCGAACTATGCCGTAGGCTACAACAACATCGACGTAGCGTATGCGCTGCAAAAAGGAATTACCGTAACCAACACCCCGAACCCTGTAACCGACCCCACCGCCGACATCGCCCTGGCGCTGATGCTCGATACCGCCCGCCGGGTCACCGAATGCGACCGCAAGTTACGTACGCTGGGCGACCGGATGAAAATAGGGGTACTCGAAAACCTTGGGTTGCCGCTCACCGGCAAAACGCTGGGTATTATCGGGTTGGGACGTATCGGCAAGGCGCTGTGCAAGCGGGCGCGTGCCTGCGGCATGGAGGTGGTTTACCATAACCGGCGGCAACTTTGCATCGAGGAAGAAACCAAATGGAACGTTACCTACGTGTCGATGGACGAGTTGCTGGCCCAGTCGGATTTCATTTCGCTCAATGCGCCTTATACCCCCGAAATCCACCATTTGATCGGTGAAAACGAGCTGAAGCGGATGAAAAAGACGGCCATATTAATCAATACCGCCCGGGGGCCGCTTATCGACGAACATGCGTTGATACGGGCGCTGAAGGACGGTGTTATTTACGGAGCCGGCCTCGATATGTTCGAGTTCGATAACCGGCCGCTGCCCGGTTTGCTGGAGCTCGATAACGTGGTGCTTACCCCGCATATCGGCACGCAAACGCTGGAAACGCGTATCGAGATGGCCGAAACGGTGTGCCGGAACGTAATCGGTTTCTACGAAGGTATCTATCCGGTGTATAAAGTGCTCCGTCCATGACGGCGGAGTTTATTCTCGACGAGCTTCGTTCGATAGCCAACCCGGAGAAGGCGGCGTTTTTGCAACGTTTCTTCAAAACAGGAAAAGGGCAGTATGCCGAAGGCGATGTGTTCTTAGGTATCCCCAATCCGCTAACCCGTAATGTGGCGAAGGCCAACCGCCAGGCGCCGCTCCCCGAATTGCAGAAGCTGCTGGATTGCCCGTATCACGAGGCGCGGCTGGCGGCACTGGTAATTATGACGGAGCAATACAAGAAAGGTTCCGCGGCGGAGCGGCAGGCGTTGTTCGATATGTACCTGCGCAATACGCCGCGCATCAATAACTGGGATTTGGTAGATGTGACTTGCCCGCATATCGTAGGACGGCACTTAGCGGATAAAGACCGTTCGGTGTTGTACGAGCTGGCTCGCAGTCCGTTGCTGTGGGAACAGCGCATCGCGATTGTTTCTACGGTGGCTTTTATCCGCTTGCATGAATACGACGATACGCTCGCCCTGTCGGAAATGTTGCTGAATCATGAGCATGATTTGATGCATAAAGCGGTGGGCTGGATGTTGCGCGAGGTGGGGAAGAGGAGCAAGGAAACGCTGGTAGGGTTCCTGGAAAGGAATGCTACGCGGATGCCGCGTACGGCGTTGCGGTATGCCATCGAGCATTTTCCGCCGGAGGAAAGAGCTTTGTTTCTTTTGAAAAAGAAACAACGGTAGAAAAGGTCGCTTTCTGCACGAAGGCTGGCTTTTGCCCTTATGGGCCGGGTTAGGCTGTTGGCACGGCGGGACTTTTCGCTTGCCGCGAGGGCGTCTGCCGACGGCGCCTACCGGCGGTCTTCATTTTTTGGCTTGAACCCACAGTACATGACAAAAATTTCTTCTTTGTTGAGCCACAGTGGGCTGTTTTTCCCCTGCCGGGCCGGTTTAGGCCGTTACCACGGCGGGTCTTCATTTTTTTCTCTTGAAAGAAAAAAACGAAGCAAAAAAAGGTCAAGGGCTACGTCCGCTTCGCTACATCCCGGCTTTCGCTCGCTAAAAGCCCCGAACTCGCTTACTGCGTAAGCTCAAACAGCGTGGCTTTTTTAACGCTCACTCCCAGCCGGTCTGCTTAACGCTCATCGCCCGAGGCCCGGGGTTCCATACGGTGAGGCCGGTGCTTTTCAGAGCCCGGTAGGAAGCAGCTTGCAGTCTTTCTTCTCTTTTGTTCTTCTGTCTGAAATCTATTTTTTTTACTTATTATGGCCTTAACGCAAAAGAAACGAAAGTCAAGGCCTGATACCTCGCCCGCTAAAAATAGTA
>DBGBSM010000194.1:0-8018 GCA_048468815.1 Parabacteroides sp. | reverse complement strand
AAATAAAATAGAGGGAAGGTGAGAGAAATTACGTACTTTTGTTCCGGGAAGAAACGAGGACAGGACTCACCCGGGCAGGTGTAAACAGGTATCCGAGGATGTGCAGACGGGTAT
This sequence comes from Parabacteroides sp., assembly GCA_048468815.1. GTDB lineage: Bacteria > Bacteroidota > Bacteroidia > Bacteroidales > Tannerellaceae > Parabacteroides_B. Next base: position 7,904 of record DBGBSM010000194.1, on the reverse strand, counting down.
CCGGGCAGATGCAGGTGTGTACCCCGGCAGCTGCAAGCCGGTATCCGGACAGATAGCTTCCTGCATCCGGGCAGATACAAATTTACAACCGGGCAGCTATCAGTTTGCAGCCGGGCAGCTACACGAAGGGAGCCGGGCAGGTACAGGCATACAGCCGGGGGAAGCCGTTACAAAGTCAGCTCGTTGTCGGGGGCGCCGCAGCCGTCCGGCTTGCTCTTTCTATATCTTACAGAATAAGGCATTTAATAAGAAAAGGAGATTATACAATGAAAATCGCAATTATCGGCGCCGGAAACATGGGAGGCGCCATCGCCCGCGGCCTGGCGCAAGGCACACAAGTACAGGCATCCGACATTTGTTGTTCCAATCCTTCGCGGGGCAAACTGGAAGCGCTCGTACGCGAAAACAACGACATCCGCATCACACAGAGCAATACGGAAGCGGTGCAGGGTGCCGACATCGTGATGCTGGCCGTAAAGCCGTGGCTGATGGAAGGGGTGATAAACGAAATCAAATACGGGCTCGACTATGCCCGCCAAACGATTGTTTCGGTAGCCGGCGGCATGCCTTTCGAGCAGTTGAACCGGTTCCTGGAGCGCGACGGCATCGACGAAACGGGCGTCCGCCCTTCGGTATTCCGCGTGATTCCGAACACGGCTATCGCCATCCGCAAGAGCATGACGATGGTGGCTTCGTGCAACGCAACGCCGGAGCAGGAGCAACTGATTCTTTCGCTTTTCAACGACTTGGGAAGCGCGATGCTGATTGACGAAAGCCGGATGACGGCCGGTACGGCGTTGGCTTCGTGCGGCACCGCCTTCGCACTGCGGTATATCCGGGCGGCGATGGAGGGTGGCGTGGAACTGGGGTTCTATCCCGACCAGGCGAAAGAAGTGATTGCCCGCACCGTGGAAGGGGCGGCGGCTTTATTGTTGGCACACCCCGAAAGCCACCCGGAAGCGGAAATCGACAAAGTAACCACGCCGGGCGGCATCACCATCAAAGGGTTGAACGAAATGGAAGCGTGCGGGTTTACCACGGCTGTTATTAACGGATTGAAGGCAAGTAAGTAAGAACAGGGGGCTTTCCGCGGAAAGCCTTTGTTTCTTTTCCCGCAAAGAAAAACTTTTCTTCAAACGCTCTTTTTAAAAAGAACCGCCCCCATCCTCTCCTTTTCCATTTTGTTTGTATCTTTGGCCACACATTACATTAATAACGACAGCTGATGAACGAACAGATTAAGCAAATAGCCGAACGCCTTGCCGGGCTTCGCGATGCGCTGGAGATCACTCCCGAAGAAATGGCTAAGGTTTGCCACCTCGGCGTAGAAGAATATTTACGGCTCGAAAGCGGTACGGTAGACATCTCCGTGAGCGTGCTGCACCAGATTTCGCAAGCCTACGGCATCGAGCTTACCACCCTGATGTTCGGCGACGAACCCAAGATGTGCTCGTACTTCGTTACCCGTAAAGGCAAAGGCGTGGCCGTGGAACGTGTCAAAGCCTATAAGTACCAATCGCTGGCCGCCGGCTTCGTGAATCGGAAGGCCGACCCGTTTATCGTAACCGTACACCCCACGCCCGACGATACCCCCGTTTACCTCAATTCGCATCCCGGGCAGGAGTTCAACCTGATTCTCAGCGGGCACCTGCTGTTCCATATCAACGGAAAAGAATTGCAGCTCAACGAGGGCGACAGCATTTACTTCAACTCGGCTCTCCCCCACGGAATGAAAACGCTGGGCGATGAAAAAGTTCGCTTCCTGGCTATTATTATGTAATAACGGAAAATAAAGATATGTTAGAAAGATTCTTAGACAGAACGACCTTCGCGTCGCAAGAAGATTTTATCGAAAACCTGCACATCCGCGTACCGGAAAACTTCAACTTCGGTTACGACGTAGTCGACGCCTGGGCCGAAGAAGCGCCCGATAAAAAAGCGCTTTGCTGGACTAACGACCAGGGACAGCACATCGACTTTACCTTTGCCGACATCAAACGCCATACCGACCGGACAGCTTCGTTCTTCCAGTCGCTCGGCATCGGGCACGGCGACATGGTGATGCTGATTTTGAAACGCCGGTACGAGTTTTGGTTTTCCATCATCGCCCTGCATAAATTAGGCGCCGTGGTGATTCCCGCCACCCACCTGCTCACCAAAAAAGACATCGTATACCGCAACCGCGCGGCCGACATCAAAATGATCGTAGCCGCAGGCGAAGACCTTATATTAGGCCATGTAACGGCCGCACTCCCCGAATCGCCCTCGGTAGAGAAATTGGTTTCCGTAGGACCGCTCGTACCCGAAGGCTGGATAGACTTCCACGACGGAATCGACCATGCCGCCCCGTTCACCCACCCGGCGCATCCCAACTCGAACGACGACATCTCGCTGATGTACTTCACCTCGGGTACTACCGGGAACCCCAAGATGGTAGCGCACGACTTCACCTATCCGTTAGGCCATATCGTAACCGGCAGCTTCTGGCATAACCTGCACGGCGACAGTCTGCACCTTACCATCGCCGACACCGGCTGGGGAAAAGCGGTGTGGGGCAAGCTGTACGGCCAGTGGATAGCGGGCGCCACCGTATTCGTGTACGACCACGAAAAATTTACGCCGGCCGATATGCTGCGGATGATTCAGGATTACCGAATCACTTCGCTGTGCGCCCCTCCTACCATATTCCGCTTCCTGATACGCGAAGACTTGACCAAATACGACCTTTCGTCGCTACAATACTGCACCATCGCCGGCGAAGCGCTGAACCCGGCTGTATACGAAACGTTTTACAAGCTCACGGGCATCAAGCTGAAAGAAGGGTTCGGGCAAACGGAAACCACGCTCACCATCGCCACTTATCCGTGGGTAGAACCGAAGCCGGGCTCGATGGGTATTCCCAATCCGCAGTACGACGTGGATTTGCTTACGCCCGACGGCCGCTCGGCCGAAGACGGAGAGCAAGGGCAAATCGTGGTGCGCACCGCCCACGGCAAGCCGCTGGGACTGTTTAAAGAATATTACCGCGACCCGGTGCTTACCCGCGAAGCCTGGCACGACGGCATTTACTATACCGGCGATGTGGCCTGGCGCGACGAAGACGGCTACTTCTGGTTCGTAGGCCGCGCCGACGACGTAATCAAGAGTTCGGGCTATCGCATCGGGCCGTTCGAGGTGGAAAGCGCCCTGATGACGCACCCCGCCGTAGTGGAATGCGCCATCACCGGGGTACCCGACGAGATACGCGGCCAGGTGGTAAAAGCCACCATCGTACTGTCGAAAGAATACAAAGATAAAGCCGGCGATGCGCTTATCCGCGAAATACAAGACCATGTGAAGCGGGTAACGGCGCCGTATAAGTATCCGCGCATCGTGGAGTTCGTCGACGAACTGCCGAAAACCATCAGCGGAAAGATACGCCGGGTAGAAATCCGCGACAAAGCGAATAAATAAGGCGTATGTACCGGTACAAGCGGATAGCGGTCAAGATAGGCAGCAACGTGCTCACGCGGAGCGACGGCACGCTGGATGTTACCCGGATGTCGGCCCTGGTCGACCAGGTAGCCGAATTACACCGGAACGGCGTGGAAATCGTGCTCGTTTCGTCGGGTGCGGTGGCTTCGGGACGCAGCGAGATTACGCCGGAACGGCGGCTCGACTCTGTTTCGGCACGACAGCTTTACTCGGCTATCGGACAAGCCAAACTGATTAACCGGTATTACGAACTGTTCCGCGACCACCGGATTGCCTGCGGGCAGGTACTTACCACGAAAGAGAGTTTCGGTACACGCACGCATTACCTCAACCAGAAACATTGCATGGAGGTGATGCTCGAAAACGGGGTGATTCCCATCGTGAACGAAAACGATACGATTTCGGTAACCGAGCTGATGTTTACCGACAACGACGAACTGTCGGGACTCATCGCCACCATGATGGGCATGGACGCCCTGGTGATTCTGAGTAACATCGACGGGATTTACAACGGCAACCCGGCCGACCCGGCTTCGACGGTAATCCGTGAGATAAACGGGAATAAGGAAGATTTGTCGGCGTATGTGCAAACCGGCAAGTCGCAATTCGGCCGGGGCGGCATGCTTACCAAATGCACCATCGCCCGTAAGGTGGCCGACGAAGGAATTACGGTATTTATCGCGAACGGAAAGAAAGACCGCATCCTGCCGGATTTGCTGGAAGAAGGAAGCGCGACGGTTTGCACGCGGTTCGTTCCGTCGCCGAAGCCGGTAAGCAACATCAAGAAATGGATCGCCCATTCCGAAGGATTCGCGAAAGGCGAAGTGTATGTAAACGAAGGGGCGCGGCAAGCGTTGCTGCAACCGAAAGCCACCAGCGTATTGCTGGTAGGCGTAACGCGTATCGAGGGCGACTTCGAAAAAGACGACATCGTGAAAGTAATGGACGAAACCGGCGCCCAACTGGGTGTAGGCCGGGCGAACTACAACAGCCGCGAAGCGGCGCAGTTAACCGGGCAACGGGCGGAGAAACCGCTTATCCATTACGATTATCTTTACCTGGATTAAACGGAGGAAGTATGGATATACAAGCACTACTGAAACAGGCGGCGGAAGCAGCGCAAGCGGTTGCCGGATGCAGCGAGGATACGATCCGGACGGTTTTACAAGCTGTTTCGCAGGAAATAACGGAGCAGATTCCGTTCATCCTGGAAGAAAACAAACGCGACCTGGCGCGCATGGACGCTGCCAATCCCAAATACGACCGGTTGCTGCTCACGGAAGAGCGGTTGCAGGGGATGGCCTCGGACGTACTGCACGTAGCCGGACTGGAATCGCCCGTAGGAAAACTGTTATGGGAAAGCGTGCGGCCGAACGGTATGCATATCCGGAAGGTAGCGGTTCCGTTCGGCGTAATCGGCGTGATTTACGAAGCGCGGCCGAACGTAACGCTCGACGTTTTTTCGTTGTGCCTGCGCACCCGGAACGTGTGCGTACTGAAAGGGGGTTCGGATGCGCAATATACCAACGAGGCAATCAGGCAATGCATCCGGAAAGTAGTAGTGCAACAAGGGATGCCCGAAGCGGTTTGCAGCTTGCTGCCGGCCGGCCGCGAAACGACGGGCGAGTTACTGAACGCCGTCGGGCTGGTGGATGTGATTATTCCCCGGGGTAGCAGTGCGCTGATTAACTATGTACGCGACAACGCGCGGGTGCCAGTCATCGAAACGGGCGCCGGCGTATGCCATACTTATATAGAAAGGAGCGCCGATACAACGATGGCGCGAAACATCGTTACGAATGCGAAAACGCGCCGGGTAAGCGTATGCAACGCGCTCGACAGCCTGCTGATAGACCGGGAAATCCAGGATAGGCTACCCGTGATATGCAGCGACTTGGCTACCCGTAACGTAACGATTTATGCCGACGAAGCGGCGTACGGCGAACTGGAAGGGCATTATCCGGCGGCTCTTTTGCAAAAGGCCACAGCCGAAGACTTCGGGCGGGAGTTCCTGGATTACAAGATGAGCATCCGTACGGTAAGCGGAACGGAAGAGGCGCTCGCGCATATCGCCGCATACGGCTCGCGCCACAGCGAATGCATCGTAAGCGAAAACCCGGAGGCGGTGCAAACCTTCCTGAACAGGGTGGATGCGGCTTGTGTGTATGCCAACGTAGCGACGGCTTTTACCGACGGCGGACAGTTCGGATTCGGCGCGGAAATAGGCATCAGCACGCAAAAGCTGCATGCGCGCGGCCCGATGGGGCTGGAGGCGCTCACTACCTATAAATACTGGGTCGAAGGAAACGGGCAAACCCGGAATTAACCATGTTCTTTCTAACTAAACGATAGATTTATGAGACATTTCACTTGCGTACACGACTTGGGCGATTTGCATCAGGCGCTCGCCGAGGCTTTCGAGATAAAGAAAGACCGGTTCCGGTTTTCGGAACTGGGAAAAAATAAAACCTTGTTGATGATTTTCTTCAACTCCAGCCTGCGTACCCGGCTGAGTACGCAGAAAGCCGCCCTAAACCTGGGTATGAACACGATTGTGCTCGATGTGAACCAGGGCGCCTGGAAACTCGAAACCGAGCGGGGGGTGATTATGGACGGCGACAAGCCGGAGCACTTGCTGGAGGCGGTGCCGGTAATGGGCTGTTACTGCGATGTAATCGGGGTGCGCTCGTTCGCCCGGTTCGAAAGCAAGGAGGATGATTACAACGAAAAAATCCTGTCGCAGTTTATCCGTTACTCCGGACGGCCGGTATTCAGCATGGAGGCGGCTACGCGCCACCCGTTGCAAAGCTTCGCCGACCTGATTACCATCGAGGAGTATAAGAAGAAGGAGCGGCCGAAGGTGGTAATGACCTGGGCGCCCCATCCGCGCGCGCTTCCGCAGGCCGTACCCAACTCGTTCGCCGAATGGATGAACGCAATGGACTACGAGTTCGTGATTACGCATCCGGAAGGGTACGAGCTCGACCCGAAGTTCGTAGGAAACGCCCACGTGGAATACGACCAGCGGAAAGCGTTCGAAGGGGCGGATTTCATCTATGCCAAGAACTGGGCGGCTTATACCGACCCGAATTACGGGAAAGTAATCAGCACCGACCGGAGCTGGACGGTGGATACGGAGAAGATGGCGCTTACCGATAACGCTTACTTTATGCATTGCCTCCCGGTACGCCGGAACATGATTGTTAGCGACGACGTGATAGAAAGCCCGCAATCCATCGTGATACCGGAAGCCGCCAACCGGGAAATATCGGCGCAAACGGTATTGAAAAAGATTCTGTCGGAGCTGTAAGTTTCACAGAGATAGAAAGGGAAAGTTAAACGGCTTTCTTTTTATCGTGCTTGAACCGGAAACCTACCCGGGCAAAGTTTTCCGGCACGGCAACAAAAAAGCCGCTTTATCGCGGATATTTTACACAGTGACTTTTGTATTACACTAACACGGATTACCATGATAAAAGAAACCCTCGGATTCCTGGAGCAACTCCAGCGTAATAACAACCGGCCGTGGTTCCAGGAGCGCAAGGAGCAATACGACCTATTACGCAGCCAGTTCGAGAAAGACGTATTCCGGCTTATCCAGCGGATTGCGCTGTTCGACCCGGAGATAGCGGGGATGGAACCGAAAGATTGTATTTACCGGATTTACCGGGACGTGCGTTTCTCGCCCGACAAATCGCCTTATAAGAATTACTTCTCGGCTTATATCGCCTTAGGCGGCAGAAAAAGCGAGCGGGCCGGTTATTATGTACACTGGCAACCGGACGGGTGTTTCCTGTCGGGTGGCGTATGGTGCCCGCCCCCGCGTTTGCTGAAGATGCTGCGGCAGGCCGTATTCGACCACATCGAGGAGTTTACGGAAATACTGGATAACCCGGCATTCAAGCAAGCGTTTCCCGACATGCAAGGCGAGGTGTTGCAACGGGTGCCGCAACCGTTTACCAAAGAAACGGATTTTCCGCGGCCCGACTTGCTGAAACGAAAAGATTATGTGGTAATCGGTAGCCGCCCGGTTTCTTTTTTCGACTGTGCCGACTGGACGGAAGCGGCTGCCGCCGACTTCGAAAAGATGGTTCCCTTCAACCGTTTCCTGAACTACACCGTCGACGAGTACCTCGGTAAAACCGACGACTAAAAGCGACAGGGAAAGTAGAGGATGACGAACACGGAGACACAGAGACACAGAGAATTTAAGAAAGAAGAGAATACGCTTCCTATTGGATGGGTGCAACCGTGTCCTATCCGATCCCAAAAGCACCGGCCTTATCGTATAGGATGCCGAAACCCGCAGGTGAGGGGAACACAGAGACACGGAGGCACAGAGAATTTAAGAAAGAAGAGCATGCCACTTCCTTCGGATTCGAATAACCGTTTCCTGCCGAACCCTGAAAAGAACGGGCCATCCCGTATGG
>DBGBSM010000193.1:0-2845 GCA_048468815.1 Parabacteroides sp. | reverse complement strand
ATCCGGCAGCCGTAAACGGCTTGTTTAAAAAGCCCGTAAAACCCGCCTCTAAGTAATGTTCTTTTTCGCCGGCCACGCTGGCCGACAAAGCAATCACCGGCAACGTAGCCGCACCAGGCAAATCCGACTCGCGGATACTTTTCAATACGGCGAATCCGTCGAAACCGGGCATTTGAATATCGGTAACGACAATATCCGCCGGATGCATACGCAGCAGGCCCGTTACTTCCGACGGCCGGAGGCAACAGGTTACTTCCACCCCGTTCCGGGCGAGCATCTCCCGGGTTACGGTAAGCTGCAACGGGTCGTCGTCGACCAGCAAGCAACGAACAAGCGTGGCTCCGGACACCGGTTGCAGCGCTTTTCCGGCCGTATCTTCCGGCGCTTCTTCCGCCAACGCGGTTTCATGCTCTCCGGCAACCGGCAACAAAGGCAATTCCACGATAAAGGTACTCCCTTTGCCGGCTACGCTTTCCAAGGTAAGAGTACCCCCCATCAATTCCACCAATTTCCGGGTAATCGAAAGCCCGAGACCGAACCCTTCTTCTTTCTCGGTACCCGGTAAACGCGTGAACTCGCCGAAAACCCGCTCCCGCTCCGCTTCGGGAATGCCGGGGCCCGCATCCGCCACCTGGAAAACGAGGTTCGCCCCCGTATCGGTACAGCCGGTAACCGACACCACGAGTACGATGCGGCCGTCCGGCGTAAACTTAATCGCGTTCGACAACAGGTTGCCGGCCACCTGCCGGATGCGGATGGTATCACCCCGGTACGGTTGCTTCGGCAACGTTTCTTCTTTCAGGTTGAATACGAAGGTTAGCCCTTTCTTTTCGGCCAGCGGCAGGAAACTGTCGTAAATCTCACGGAACAAGGCGGCGATGCGGAAAGGAACCGGATGAATCTCGATTTGGTTCGACTCCAGCCGGTGGAAATCGAGCAAATCGTTCACCAGCGCCAGGATATGGTTCGACGATGCCGTCATATTCTCCAGGTAATACAACTGCCGCTCGCCCATGCGCGAACGGCGCAGCAGCTCGATGTATCCTAAAATGGAAGAAAGCGGCGCGCGAATGTCGTGCGAAATCGTAAGCATCAGCTTCTCTCGGATACGCAGCAAGTCCTCGGCATATTGCTTGGCCTTCTCCAGTTGCTTGCGGTAATAGAAGCTCCGCGAAATGTCACGCCCGATAAATAGCAGGAAGAACAAAGCGATAAGGAGCGAAACCACGGCCACTGCCGCGATGACGTGCGACGTTTGCCTGAGCAAGTGTTGCCTCTCCTGCATCCGCTCCAGCGAGGCATTTACCTCTTCCTGCTCGATGTCGCGCAACAACTGGTTAATCCGGCTCGTTATCATTCCGTTATCATACCGCAGGTTACCGGCTCGCAGTTGAAGCACCCGGTTCAGTTCCCTCCGCTGTCCGGCCACGCTGTCCTGGATGCTTTTCAGTACGCTTACGATGGTATCGGCCGGATTGAAGGCTTCCGTGAGGGTATCGGTCTGTATATGCCGCGTGGTACTTACCACCACATCTGAATCCGCACGCGAAGGAGCGAACACTTCGGCCAGCCGCTTGAAAAAGCCTTTGGGCTCTTTCCGCGTCCACACCGTATCCTGGCTGATAATTTCTTCTTCCTTTATCTTTACCAGCTCCACCACCGTATCCTGTACGGCTATCACCTTTTCGATATGCGTGCGGTACAGATGCTCGGCGTTCGCTTCTTGCAAAGTTTCGAGTAGCCGGCGCGTATTCCGCCGTTTCCGCTCGATGAGGTTGTCGATGGTATCGATTTTAAGCAGTTGCACGGAGTCGGTAACCAGGAGCCGGAGCGAATCGATATTCCGCTGCGCCTGGTTCAATACGCGGTTATACCGGGTATACCCGTTTTGCTCGGTGCCTACCAACTGGTTGATGGCTTCGCTTTCGTACAGCAACGCAAGCGTACCGGTAATCAAATACACCTTCTGGCGCGGAGCGGCGCCCGGCGCTTCTTCGCCGGCAATACGTACCACAGCCGTATAAATATAAGCGACGGCGCAAATGGCGATGCCGATAAGCAGTACATATCCCAGCACCACTTTACGGGTAATATGAACGGAATCTTTTTTCATCAGGTATCAGCGAACAGGCAATTTTAAAACGGTAACCGAGTTGGGGGGAAACTCGTACAGGAAAGACGAGCCGGAAGGAAACGCAACGGTTTTTCTTTCCGGATAAACGCAGCGCGGATGCTCCGGCGTATTTCCGGCATCCGGCTTTCCGGTTAAAGTAATCGCTTCGGCTTCGCCTCGCACGACGGCTTTACCCAGGTCGATACGCGTACGTTCGGGATGGTAAGCCGTGTTAACCACTTTCAATATCAGCGTATCCGTTTCCTTGTTGCGCGTAGCGATGGCTTTCAAGGCAGGCACCGGAGGCAACACCGCCCGGTGCAGCAACGTATCGTTTACGTAACAAGCCACCGTATCGTTTTTACATACGATACGCACGGCATACCACTCGTACATTTCCCACGGAAAAGCAACCGGACCGGAAAGCCACGTGGTTACTTCGCCGCTTTGCCGCCCCAGCCGGCTGTCGCCGCTTCCGAGAGTGACAAAAAGGTGATTCCGCTCGCGGCCCCTCCGCCCGTTATCGCGCAGGCGGAACTGGAAAGGCGCACTTCCCTTGACCCGCCGGAAACGCGCCGTAAGTTCATAGTTGTAAGCCGACGAATCGCCCAACAAGAGATAATTCCACCGGTTGGGAGCAGGATACAAGCTGCCTCCGGGTTGTACCGTCCACTCCCCGCTTACGGTTTCGGATGGATAACCGGCGGAACCGTCGAGCGCCAGGCCGTCGAA